>JAFQRU010000126.1 GCA_017409915.1 Clostridia bacterium | reverse complement strand
TGTTGTAGAACCAGTAGCTGTAGGAACTCTCTGTGCAGCACCGATAAGCTTGCCGTTTAATTCAGGAATAACTAAACCGATAGCCTTAGCAGCACCTGTAGAGTTAGGAACGATGTTAACCGCACCAGCTCTAGCTCTTCTTAAATCGCCCTTTCTGTGAGGACCGTCTAAGATCATCTGGTCGCCTGTGTATGCATGGATTGTAGCCATAATACCGGACTGGATTGGAGCGTAGTCGTTAAGAGCCTTAGCCATAGGAGCGAGGCAGTTTGTTGTACAAGAAGCAGCGGAAATGATAGTATCATCTTTTGTAAGAGTTCCTTCGTTTACGCTGAAAACAACTGTTTTAAGGTCGTTACCTGCTGGAGCAGAAATAACAACTTTCTTAGCGCCTGCATCAATATGAGCCTGAGACTTTTCTTTGGAGCAGTAGAAACCTGTACATTCAAGAACAACATCTACATTAAGAGCGCCCCAAGGACATTCCTTAGCGTCTTTGATAGCATAGATTTTAATTTCTTTTCCGTCAACTGTGATGCTGTCATCACCAGCAACTACTGTATGACCGTCATATCTACCCTGAGATGAATCATACTTTAAAAGATGCGCAAGCATCTTAGGATCTGTTAAGTCGTTGATTGCAACAACCTCATAACCTTCTGCACCAAACATCTGTCTGAATGCAAGACGACCGATACGGCCGAAACCATTGATAGCAACTTTAACTGCCATTGTGAGATACCTCCAAAAATTTTTATTTTAAATTAAGATAATATTATTTTACACCATTTTGCCAAATTATACAAGTACTTTTTGGAAATTTGTTAAAAGTTTAACCTATTTTATATTATTGGTCGCTGAGCTTTGTTAAAAATGCCCGAGTTCTCTCGCTTTTTGGTGATTTTAAGACCTCTTCGGGTGTGCCTTCCTCTTCAATAAGGCCGTCATCCATAAAGATTATCTTGTCGCTTACCGCCTCTGCAAAATCAATTTCGTGAGTTACAATAACCATAGTTGTTTTTTCAGAAGCAAGCTTTCTTATAACCTTTAAGATTTCCCCTGTAAGTTCAGGGTCAAGAGCCGAGGTCGGCTCATCAAAGAAGAGAATGGATGGCTTTAAGGCAAGAGCTCTTGCGATGGAAACTCTCTGTTTTTGCCCTCCTGATAATTCGCAAGGATAGCTGTCAATTTTATCTTTAAGACCCACGCGGTCCAAAATTTCGATAGCCTCTTCGCGGATTTTGTCAAAAATCTCTTTTCTCTTTTTGCGGTCTTTTTTATACTCCTCTTTTGCGTGGAGCTTTGGCGCCAGCATAACATTATCTAAAACCGTATACTGTGGGAAAAGGTTAAAATCCTGAAAAACAAGCCCGAAGTGGAGCTGTTTTTGTTGCATTTCCTTAGCGGAAATCTTTTCGCCCGCACGGAAAATAACCTCTCCGTTAACCAAAAATTCACCCTCATCTGCAATTTCAAGAAGGTTTATGCAACGAAGAAGAGTGGTTTTTCCGCTTCCAGAAGAGCCGATTATGGAGAGAACCTGTCCCTTTTCTAAGGTAAGGTCTATTCCTTTTAAAACCTTGGTCTTTCCAAAGCTTTTATGTATATTTTTAAGCTCAAGTATTGACATAATTAACCTCTGTAATAATTCAATTTCTTCTCAACATACCCGAAAATGAGGGTAAGAATTCCGCAGAACGCCAGATAGAAAACCCCCGAATAGAAAAGGGGCCATAAAATACCGCTGGCATTTGCAAGTCTTTTTGCGTTCCATATGATTTCATAAACCATAATGGTATTTGCAAGAGAAGTATCTTTGACCAAAGTCAGAAACTCGTTGCTCATAGGCGGAACAATCCGCTTAACAACCTGCATTAAAACTACTTTAAAAAAGGTCTGGGTTTTGGTAAGACCTAAAACCTGTCCTGCCTCATACTGCCCTTTGGGTATGCTTTCAATGCCCCCTCGGAAAATTTCCGAAAAGTAGCAGGCATAGTTTATAACGAAAGCGACAATTGCGGCAACAAAGGTATTAACCCCTTTTATGCCGATAAACCCGGGGCCAAAACCGAAAATTATAAGTTGAAGCATAAGAGGCGTTCCTCTTATAATCCATATAATGGTCCGAATCGGCCATCTGATAACCTTAAAACGACTCATTGACCCAAAGGAGATAATAAGCCCCAAGGGAAGAGCCATAAGAAGAGTTAAGCCAAAAATCTCAAAGGTCGTGCTAAACCCCTCCAAAAGGTTTTTTGTAACAGTAATTAGCATTGACATAGTAACACCTTAAAATTTCAATTAGTTATTATAAAGCGAGGTTAAGACCGTATTTTTCAGCGAGAGCATCAAGTGTTCCGTCTGCTTTGAGTTCATCGATTGCAGCGTTAACACTGTCTAAAAGCTCTGTATCCTCTGGTCTGAAACCGATACCGTATTCTTCGGATGTAAGCTCAACAGCATATGAGAATGTGTCATAGCTTGTGCCGTCTTTTGTCATTGTCTTTGCCATTGTGATGTCGATAACGCAAGCGTCAGCCTGACCGCCCTTAACAGCTAAAAGAGCGTCCTGCTGTGTTGCAACTGCAACATAGTTTCCATCAAGTCCATTTTCCTTGATTGCAGCTTCGCCGGCAGAGCCTGCTTCTGCTGTAAATTTAAGGTCTTTCATAGATTCAGCATCAGCATATTTTTCAATCATATCTTCTGCCATAACAACAACCTGTGCGTTCTTAACATACGCCTTGGAAACAGCACAGTTAGCCTTAACATCGTCAGAAATTGTCATACCGTTCCAGATACAGTCAATCTGGTCAGACTTTAAGATAGCAAACTTTGTATCCCAGTTGATTTCAACGAATTCAGGAGTAACGCCGAGCTTTTCGCAAACAGCCTCAGCAAATTCTGTGTCAAAACCTGTTAAAGAACCGTCTTCGGCGAGGAAGTTCATTGGTTCATAAATTGTGTAACCGATAACGAGCTTATCGTCTCCGCTGCCACCGCAAGCGCAAAGAGCGAATACCATAACAGCTGCCATGAGTAATGCAATAATTCTTTTCATAATAAATTCCTCCTATGTGTCAGTGCACAAAAATATAGGAACATTATAACACAGTATGAAAAATTTTGCAACAGATATTCTTTACATTTAGCAAAAAATATGGTATAAATAAAGGCAGGAGAGTGAAAAAATATGGAATTTGTATTGGCCAGCCAGAATAAGAATAAGGCTGTCGAAATTGAGAATATATTAGGCGAGGGTTTTTCCATTATAACAATGGACGAAACAAAGGCGAAAGGCCTTGACATAATTGAGGACGGAGAAACTTTTGAGGAAAACGCTTTAATCAAAGCAAGAACAGTTGCAAAAATCACAAATCTTCCCACAATTGCGGACGACAGCGGGCTTTGCGTTGAGTATCTTGGGGGTGCCCCGGGGGTTTATACTGCAAGATATGCAGGGGAGGGCGCAACGGACGATGCAAATATAGACAAGCTTTTAGGCGCGTTGATGGGAGTTCCCGAAGAAAAAAGAGGGGCATATTTTGCCTGTGCAATTGCAGTTGTTTTCCCAGATGGAGAAGAAAAAACCTTCTTCGGAAAGTGCGACGGAAGAATTTTAGAGGAAAGACGGGGGGCAAACGGCTTTGGTTATGACCCTATCTTCTTTGCTTTCGAATATAATATGTCTATGGCGGAGATTCCAATGGAAGAAAAAAACAAAATAAGCCATAGAAGCAGAGCTCTCTCTGAAATGATGAAAGGATTGAAAGATTAAGTGAAACGGATTTTAAGTCATATGCGTCGGGCTATTGACGATTATGATATGATAAAAGACGGCGACATTATTGCTGTTGGAATTTCAGGGGGAAAAGACTCTCTGGCTCTTCTTTATGCCCTTTCTCAGTATCGCCATTTTGCGAATAAGGACTTTTCTCTTAAAGCCATAACCATTGATATGGGGTTTGGAATGGACTATTCATCAATCGAAAAGTTTTGCGAGGAAATCGATGTTTCTTACATAGTTAAGAAAACAGAAATAAGTCAGGTTTTATTTGACATAAGAAAAGAGAGTAACCCTTGTTCTCTCTGTGCAAAAATGCGTCGGGGCGCCCTTTGCGAACTTGCAAAGGAAATAGGTTGCAACAAGGTGGCGTTAGGGCATCATCAGGAGGATGTTATTGAAACATTTTTCCTCTCCCTTTTTTATGAGGGACGCCTTAACACCTTCGCTCCCGTTACCTATCTTTCAAGAACGGATATGTTTGTTATCCGCCCGCTTATCTATGTTCCCGAGGGGGACATAAAGGGGGCATCTTCCCGTCTTGAATTCCCTGTTGTTAAGAATTTATGCCCAATGGACGGAGTTTCCAAAAGGCAGGATATGAAAGATTTTATAAACGAGAAAAATAAGGGCGACCACCACTTTAAAACAAGAATGATGCACGCCATAAAAAGCGGACTTGGGCCTTGGAAAACTGAGGCGGAAAAGGGGCAGAAAGAATGATTTATCCATATGAGAGGCTTGACGATTTGCAAACGGGCGGCCTTAAACTTATCCAGAATCCAAACTGGTTTTGCTTCGGGGTTGACGCGGTTTTGCTGTCGGACTTTGCCTCAAAAGGAATTAAAAAGGATGCTAAGGTGTTAGACCTTTGCTCAGGGAGCGGAATTATTCCGATTTTACTTACAAGGAAAAGTCTTGCCAAAAGCATAACAGGTCTTGAAATACAGGAAGAAGTCGCCGATATGGCAAAAAGGAGCGTTGAGATTAACTCCCTTTCTGATAAAGTGGAAATGCTTTGTGGGGATTTAAAGGACGGTGCAAAACTTTTCAAAAAAAGCAGTTTTGACAATATAACCTGCAACCCGCCATATAAAGAAAACCTTGGCGGTCTTAAAAACAAAGAAGATAATATGACCATTTCAAGGCATGAGGTTTTATGTTCTCTTGAAGACATAATTTCAGTTTCGGCGGATATTTTAAAGCCCTACGGAAAGCTCGCTTTAATTCACCGCCCTGAAAGACTGGCGGACATTTTGTGCCTGATGCGAAAATATAAAATCGAGCCGAAAAGACTTCGGTTTGTTCATCCGTCCCCAACTAAAACCGCAACAATGATTCTTATAGAGGGGGCAAAATGCGGAAAGCCAAAACTCTTTTTGGATCCGCCACTTTATGTTCACGACGATATGGGAAACTATACAGAGGAAATAAATGAAATTTACGGAAGGGATAAGGAATGAGCGGAACACTTTATATATGCGGAACACCCATCGGAAACCTTGGGGACATAACCATAAGAGCTCTTGAAACCTTGAAGATGGTGGATATAATCGCCGCTGAGGATACAAGAAACACCTTAAAGCTCCTCAATCATTTTGAGATAAAGGCTCCTCTTATGAGCTATCACGAGCATAACAAGGAAAGTGCAGGGAAAGAACTTTTAAAGCTTCTGACCGAGGGTAAGAATATTGCATTAGTTTCGGATGCGGGAATGCCCGTCATTTCTGACCCTGGGGAAGAACTTGTTAAACTCTGCATTGAAAACAATATTGAAATCGTAACTCTCTGCGGACCAACGGCTTTTACAACGGCTCTTGTATACAGCGGAATTTCAGGAAGAAGATTTTCCTTTGAAGGCTTTTTGCCCGTCCCTAAAAAGGAGAGGACAGACCATCTTGAAAGCGTCAAAAAAGATACAAGAACTTTGATTTTCTATGAGGCACCGCATAAACTCCTCAAAACCCTTTCCGACTTGAAAGATGTTTTGGGAAACAGAAAGATTGCGGTCTGCCGTGAGCTTACCAAAAAGTTTGAGGAGATAATCAGGGGGGATATTGAATCCGCCATTTCTCATTTTGAAGAAACTTCGCCAAAAGGGGAATTTGTTCTGGTTATCGAAGGGGCAAGCGAGGAAGAACTTCTTAAAGAACAAAGGGAAAGCCTTCCCTCCCCCGAAGAACTTTTGAAAATAAGACAAAGTGAAACTCTCTACGGCAAGGAGCTTGTCAAAGCCGTTGCTCAGGAGCTTAATCTTCCAAAGAGAGAGGTTTATGAAATATATCTTAAAATGGAGAAGAAACAATGATTTATACAGTAACTTTAAACCCTGCCATTGACTATATTGCCACTACGGAGGATTTTAAATTAGGCGAGCTTAACTATGCCGATTCTGCTCAGATGACTTTCGGCGGGAAAGGTCTTAATGTGTCTGCGGTGTTGTCAACTCTTGATGTGCCTAATGTTGCCCTTGGCTTTATAGGTGGCTTTACGGGAGATGCCATTATAAAAATGGCACAAGAGGCTGGGGTAAAGTGTGACTTTATCCGTTTAGAGGGGCAGAATTCAAGAATAAATGTTAAAATTAAAAGCGGAGAGGAAACCGAGCTTAACGGCAAAGGCCCCGTTGTTTCAGGGACCGCCCTTAACGCTCTATACAGCAGAATCTCTGAATTAAAAGAGGGAGACATTCTTGTTTTGTCAGGAAGCGTCCCAAGCGGAATTTCTCCCACAATCTATATGGATTTAATGTCAAGACTTCCGAAAGGGGTTAAGACTGTTGTTGATGCCTCAGGTCAGGCTCTTAAAAATGCCCTGAGCTTAAAACCTTATCTCATAAAGCCAAACGCTCACGAGCTTGGGGATATTTACGGGGTAAAAATTGAGGTTAAAACCGATGCGGTATTCTATGGAAGAAAACTCGTTGATGCCGGAGCGGAAAATGTCCTTGTTTCTCTTGGCGGTGGCGGAGCGGTCCTTGTAACACGCGACGAGGCTTATGAAATGAACGCCCCCGAGGGAGAGGTTATAAACTCTGTGGGAGCAGGGGACTCAATGGTTGCAGGCTTCCTTACGGCCATAACAAAGGGCGAGGGGCTTCTCGATGCGCTAAGACTTGGGATATGCGCAGGGTCGGCAACGGCATTTTCTGAAACTCTTGCAACAAAGGACGAAATTTTAAGACTTTTAAGCGCAGAGCTTAGGTAAAATTGACTTTTTTGAAAATAAGGGTATAATATAATCAGGATATAAACCAAAGTTAAGGAGAAAAGTTATGAAGGGGATTATAAGAATATCGGCAGTTGTGCCGGAAATTTCTGTTGGGAATGTGGACAAAAACCTTGCGGAAATTATGGAAAAAATTAAAGAGGCAAGAGAAAACGGGGCAAGAATTGTGCTCTTCCCTGAGCTTTCCTTGTGCGGATATACCTGCGCCGATTTGTTTTTCCAGAAAACCCTTATCACATCTTCTTATAAAGCAATAAAAAGAGTTGCAAGCTTAACTTTGGAACAGGATATAACAGTAGTTTTAGGGGCGCCTTTAATGTATAAAGGAAGACTCTTTGACTGCGCATTTGTTATAGGGAAAGGCAAGGTCTTGGGCATTGTCCCTAAATCAACATTGAAAAATTATGGCGGCTTTGCGGAAAAGAGATATTTCTCATCAGGCGAGGGCATAAGAGAAATAATTTCCTCAAAAGAGCTTATGCTTAAAGAGGAATATGACATTCCTTTCGGGGAAGATTTGATTTTCTCCCTCGGCGGTGCGAGATTTGGAATTGAAATCGGGGAAGATTTAATGTCCCCTATTCAAATGAGCAGTCTTTTATCCCTTGGCGGAGCGGAAATCATCTTAAATCCCGGTGCAAACAATGAGACTGTTGGAAGCCGTGAAAAAATCGAAGATGCAATAAGAGAAACTTCAAGAAGAAATCTCTGTGCTTATGCTTTTGCATCCGTCGGGGCAAGCGAATCAACCTCCGATATGGTTTTCTCAGGTCAGCTTTGCGCTTATGAGAGAGGAAATTTTGTTGCTAAAAATGAAACGGTTGCAACGGAAAATGATATGCTTTTTATGGACATCGACCTTGATAAAATAAGAGCGGACCGTCTTAAAAATACAACCTTTAAGGATTTTATTGATGCAGAGCAAAACGATTTTTGCGAGATTTTAATTGATGCCGAGGAAGAGGAAAACGACGGCAGATTTTTAAAGGTAAAAAAAACTCCCTTTATCCCCGAGGATAAAGAGGAAAGAGAAAAAAGATGTAAAGAAATTTTTGAGGTCCAGGCAAAAGGCCTTGCAAAACGCCTTAAAATAACAGGCGGAAAAGCGGTTGTTGGTATCTCAGGTGGCCTTGACTCAACTCTTGTCATTTTGGTCTGTGCAAGAGCTATGGATATCCTATCTCTTTCAAGAGAGAACATTTTCGCTCTTACAATGCCTGCTTTCGGCACATCAGGAAGAACATATAAAAACGCCAAAAAGCTTATGGAAGCTTTGGGAGTAACGGCAAAGGAAATAGATATAAAAGACGCCTGCCTCAAACATTTTGAGGATATTGGACACGATAAGGGAAAGCTCGATTTGACCTATGAAAATGCTCAGGCAAGAGAAAGAACCCAGGTTTTGATGGACTATGCGGGAGAGGTTGGCGGAATTGTTGTGGGCACAGGAGATTTAAGCGAAATGGCTCTCGGCTGGTGCACCTATAACGGCGACCATATGAGTATGTACAGCGTGAACTGCGGAATTCCCAAGACTCTTATTTTTGAAATTGTTAAAACCCTTTCAAACACAAAAGCTTTTGAAAATGCAAAAGAAATCTTAGAGGATATTGTTGCTACTCCCGTAAGTCCCGAGCTTTTACCTCCCGATAAAAAGGGCGAAATTTCTCAGGAAACGGAAAGCCTTGTTGGGCCGTATATTCTCCACGATTTCTTTATATATAATGTTATCCGATTTGGATTTTCTCCAAGCAAGATTTTTGAAATGGCGAAAATCGCCTTTAAGGATGATTTTTCAGAAGAAATCCTATTAAAGTGGCTTAAAAATTTCTATAAGAGATTTTTCACCCAACAATTTAAGAGAAACTGTGTCCCCGACGGAATAAAAATAGGAAGCGTTGGCCTTTCTCCAAGAGGCGACTTCTCTATGCCATCCGATGCAGTAGCAGACATTTGGCTCCGAGAGGCTGAAAACTTAATATAAAAAATAAAAGAGCTTTGATTTTTCAAAGCTCTTTTTTGGTGCGGATAACAGGACTTGAACCTGCATGAAATTGCTTTCACATGGACCTGAACCATGCGCGTCTGCCAATTCCGCCATATCCGCATTTTATCAGCAAAAAAATTGTATCACAAAACTATTTTCAAGTCAATAATTTTTCTAATTTTCGATTTTTGAAGGCTTAATCTTTTTTATGCTCACAAGAAGAACAAGAGGGAAAATGCCCGCAACGAAAATCCCTGCTTTAAGCCCTGCCTGTTCGGGATTTGTTCCTAAAATGCTACCGAGGCTTGTGTAGGTCTTAACCAAGTCCGCAACTATTCCTGCTATGTATGGGCCGAAGGTACAGCCTAAATCCCCGAAAAAGGCAAGGAGACCGAAAAGGGTTGTTCCGCCTTTTGGAAAACATCTTGATGCCAGAGAAAAACAGCCGGGCCAGAGGATGCTTGAAGCAAGACCTGAAAGGGCGCAACCCACCAAGGCAAGAGCAGGGGACGGGGAGAGGGATGTTAAAAGATAACATATAATTCCCAGAACCGCAGAACAAAGGAGAGTAAGACGAAGATTTATCCGACTGCCGAAAAAGCCATAAAGAATTCTTCCTGAGCCCATAAAAAGAGCGAAAAGGCCGGGACCTAAAAGGTCACCAACTACCTTTGAAACGCCAAGGCCTCTCTCTGCAAAAAGAGAAGACCACTGAGCGATTGTCATTTCCGTTGCCCCTGAACAGAGCATCACAATAAGGAAAAGACAAAAGGTTTTTGAAGAGAGAAGCTCCCGAAGGGGAGTTTTTTCTTCTTTTGAAACCATTGGCGCAAAGGGAACTCTTAAAAAATTAAAGATATTCACAAAGGGAATAATCGCCCAGATAATTGGGAGAATAAACCAGTTTTGCCCCCCTAAAAGCTTTAAAGCAAGGGTTGAGAATAGAACAACGGCAAGCTGTCCCCAGCAATAAAAGGAATGAAGAAGGCTCATAGCAGAGGATTTGCTCTCTGACGGGATTGCGTCAACCACAGGGCTTACCATAACCTCAATAAGTCCGCTTCCGTAGGCATAGAAAACTATGGCGATTATCATTCCGACATACGGAGAGGGCAGAATTTTCGGGAGAACACCCAAAAGGACAAGGCCAATGGTGCTTACGATGTGAGCAAGGACGATTGAATTTCTGCAACCGAATTTATCCACCGTATAAACCGAGAGGATGTCAGTTACAATCTGCACTCCGAAATTTATGAAGATAAGAAAACTTATCTGGGTCAGGGAGATATTATAATCCTGCTGAAAGATAACAAAAAACACAGGGGCGAGGTTGTTTACAATCGCCTGAACAAAATATCCGATATAGCAAGACAGAATTGTTGACTTATATGAAGCCATTTAATAATCACCTAACCTATAATTCTTAAAATGTCGTTCCAAGTGGCAAAAATCATTAAACCAAGGAGGAGAATAAGACCGATAAAGTGGACTATTCCCTCTTTTTCGGGCGGAACTCTCCGCCTGATGATAAGTTCAATTAATATAAAGAAAATTCTTCCGCCGTCAAGAGCGGGGAAAGGAAGAAGATTCATAATTCCGATGTTAACAGAAATGAAACCTGCAAGAAACAGAAGATTCAAAAGGCCCAAAAGCCCGCCGCCGCTGCTTGTCACGGCGTTTTCCATCTGGTCAATAACTCCAACGGGCCCTGACAGATCGCTGAGCTTTGCCTCTCCCGAAAGGAGCATATCAAGACTTAAAAATACGATTTTTCCCATATAAACTGTCTGGAAAAAGCTCTCTCTTAAAACGCCGAAAAGGGTTGGAGGCTTGATTGCGTTTTGAATACCGATTATTTTATAGGTATTCCCCTGGGCCTCGTAGTCATAAAGAGGAATATTTTCAAAGCTTTTCTTTTTCCCGTCTCTTTTAACGGTTATGTCAAAGGTGTCGTTCTCCGAAAAAGAAAGCGCAACGGAAATTTCCTGCTGGATATTTACACTGTGTCCGTTGATTTCGGTTATAATGTCCCCCTCTTCAATATATGAAGAAGCAGGCGCGTCGGGCACAACCTTTAAAACCGTTGTTGTGGGAAGTCCGCCCTTTGCGGAAAAGGAAATAACCAAAAGGGAAATTATAAATCCTAAAACAATGTTCATAAATGCCCCTGAGGCTAAAATAACAAAACGGGCAAAACTGGACTTTTTGGAGAAAGAACCTTCCTCTTCACTGTCGCCGTCTTCCCCTTCCATTTGGCAAAAACCGCCGATTGGGATAGCGCGAACAGAGTATTTCGTTCCGCTTTTTCCGTCTCTTGACCAGAGCTTTGGCCCCATTCCAATAGCGAATTCGTGGACCGTAACACCAAAAATACGGGCAGAGATAAAGTGCCCGAATTCATGGACGAATATTATAACTGAAAAGAATAAAATCGCAAAGACGATAGTCAAAAATGTCATTTAAAGCGCTCCCTTACATCTGCATCAATTCTTAATATATCATCTATTGTGGGATTTTCGATGTTTTTATATTCGCTTAAAGTTTTTTCAACTGTTTCTCCGATTTGGAGGAAAGAGATTTCTCCCTTTAAGAATTTCTCAACTGCCACTTCGTTGGAAGCGTTTAAAACTGTGGGCATAATTCCGCCCATTTTTCCTGCCTCTTTTGCAAGGCGCAGACAGGAGAAAGTCTCCTCGTCAGGCTCAAAGAATGTAAGTTTTTTAAGGTCGGCAAAATTAAGCCTTCTGTCAGGCGATGGAAGCCTGTCGGGATAGGTGAAAGCATACTGAATCGGGTGTTTCATTGATGGAAGAGAAAGCTGAGCGATAACGCTTAAATCTTCATATTCTACCATAGAATGAATTATGCTCTCCCTCTGAACAACAACCTCAATGTCGTCGATGTCCACTCCGAAAAGCCACTTCGCCTCAATAACTTCAAGACCTTTATTCATAAGTGTTGCGCTGTCTATTGTGATTTTTGCTCCCATGCTCCAATTGGGGTGAGAGAGCGCCATTTCCTTTGTAACTCCTTTAAGCTCATCACGGGTTTTTCCAAAGAACGGACCACCTGATGCCGTTAAAAGAATTTTTCTTATTTTGTTATGACGGTTTCCCGCAAGGCTCTGGAAAATTGCGCAGTGTTCACTGTCAACGGGAAGAAGGCGGACCTTTTTCTCCGCAATTTTGTCCATAAAGAGCTTTCCTGCCGTTACAAGAGTTTCCTTGTTGGCAAGAGCGATGTCCTTTCCGCTCTCTATTGCGTGAAGGGTTGGCACAAGGCCTGAAGAACCTACGATAGAGGATAAAACCATTTCGCTTTCGGGATGGGTCGCAACCTGGGTAAGTCCCTCCTGCCCGCATACAACTTTTACAGGGGTGTCAGAGAGGCGGACTTTAAGGTCCTTTGCTCCCTCTTCTGAAAAGACCGCAACAATCTCCGGGCAGTATTTTCTTGCCTGCTCTTCGAGTAGACGGACATTCTTATTTCCGCTTATTGCTTTAATATTTATTTCTTTAATTCCTTTAAGGTCGTCTGCAACTTTGAGGGCCTGAGTTCCGATTGAACCCGTTGAGCCTAAGATTGAAATGTTCATATCTTTACCTCTTTAAATTAAAAGGGGCAGGCAACTTGCCGCCCCCTGAATTTGTCTTTAATTGTTATATACCAAAGTATGTAATATAAGTATATACCACAGGTGCAACAAAAATGATACTGTCAATACGGTCTAAAATTCCACCGTGGCCCGGGATTAAGTTACCGTAGTCCTTGATGCCGTACTGTCTCTTGATAGCTGATGCCGTAAGGTCCCCAAGCTGAGCCGAAACAGAGCCGATAAGTCCTAAGATAAAGAGGCTTAAAAAGTTTACATCCTGATTAAAGAACTTATTTACAATAAGACCGAATAACATACAGAAAAGACCGCAACCCACAGTTCCGCCGATTGCCCCTTCAATTGTCTTTTTAGGGCTGAGGTTCGGGCAAAGCTTATGCTTTCCGATTGCAACCCCCGTAAAGTATGCGCAGGTATCGGTTAAGAATGCACAGATTACGATAAGCCAGATATAAAACTCTCCGCCATTCATCTGACGAATGCCAATTATGTAGGATAAAAGGTAAGGGATATAGGCAGAGCTGAGAAGAGTTAAGCCTATCATATTCGCGGTTATCTTCTGGTTGAAGATAAGCATAAGGATAAATAAAATTCCTGCAAACCAGAGAACAAAGGGGAGCCCCAAAGGGTAAACGAAGAAGTGCCCCAATGTGAAATAAACCGCTGAAATATAACCCATAATGCAAAGGGGTTTGCTCTTTAAAAGGTCGGTTGCTTTATAGAATTCATAAAGTCCCATAATGGAAACTGCCAAAACTATAATTCCCCAAACCCAAGTGAAAGGTTGAAGCAAAGCCAGAATAAGCAAAGGTGCGTAGGTAAAGGCTGATATAATTCTTGTTTTCATAGGTAAACTTCCTTTCTTTAAACCTTGCCGAATCGGCGGTTACGCTTCTGATAGTCGATAATTGCCCTTTCCATATCCTTTTCGGAAAAGTCAGGCCAGTTTATATCGCTATACCAAAGCTCTGCGTATGCCGATTGCCAGAGCAAAAAGTTTGAAAGTCTTAATTCTCCGCTTGGGCGGATAATAAGGTCAACAGGAGGATTATCCCCCGTATACATATTTTTATCAAGGAATTCTTTTGTGATTTCCTCAGGTGTCATTTCCCCGTTCTTGACAGCCTCGGCGGCAATTCTTGCGGCACGGACAATTTCGTCCTGACCGCCGTAGTTTAAAGCCATATTAAGAATAATCCCTGTATTACCGTTGGTTATTTCTATGGCGTGGTCAATTGCCTTGTTGATTTTCTCGGAAAGAGCACTTCTGTCCCCGATAACGCGGAGGATAATATTCGTTCCTGCAAACTTTTCCTCTGCCATTTGAAGATAGTTATATAAAAGCTCCATAAGGTTATCAACCTCTGCCTTAGGCCTGTTCCAGTTTTCCGTGGAGAAGGCATAGGCAGTAATTGCCTTTATGCCAATTTTGTCACAATATTTAACGATTTTTTCAAAGGTGTCTGCCCCTGCTTTGTGCCCAGCACTTCTGGGGAGATGCCGATTCTTTGCCCATCTTCCGTTGCCGTCCATAATAACCCCGATATGACGGGGGAGATTACTTGGGTCAATTGAGCGGACTTCCTCTTTTTTCTTTTTAAAAAGCATAGCGAGCCTCCGTCAAAGCCCATGGGAAATGAATCCCAGAAGCCTTAAACTTCCATAATTTCCTTTTCTTTGTTAGCTACGATTGTGTCGATTTCCTTAACGAACTTGTCAGTAAGCTTCTGGATATCGTTTTCAAGACCTTTTAAATCATCCTCTGTGATTTCTCCGTCTTTCTTCTGCTTTTTAAAGCCTTCGATTGCGTCACGGCGAATACCTCTTACGGTAACTTTCGCCTCTTCGCCACGCTTAGAGATAGATTTTGCAAGTTCCTTTCTTCTCTCTTCTGTAAGAGGAGGGAAGTTAAGGCGGATGCATCTTCCGTCGTTGTTTGGTGTTATACCGATGTCAGACTTTAAGATAGCCTTTTCAACTTCGCCTAAAATAGAGCCGTCCCATGGCTGAATAACAATTGTTCGAGGCTCTGGAACAGAGATTGTTCCAACCTGAGCAATTGGAGTTGCTGCTCCGTAATATTCAACTGTAACCTTATCTAAGATAGCAGGGTTAGCGCGTCCTGCACGAATTGCCGCAAAATCATTGTTAAGGGCAACGATAGCTTTATCCATTTTTGTTTCTGCATTTTTCATAGTAATCTTTCCTTTCTGAAATTATATTAGTAAACTATTGTGCCGATTTTTTCGCCTTTAAGACCTTTGATAATATTGTCAGGGTCGTTTAAGCCGAACACCAAAATCGGGATATTGTTGTCCATACAAAGAGAGGTTGCAGTTGAGTCCATAACCCCAAGACCTTTGTTTAAAACATCTATGTAACGGAGCGAATCGAGTTTTTTAGCGTCAGGGTTTAAATGCGGGTCGCTGTCATAAACCCCGTCAACAGCTTTTGCCAAAAGAATAATTTCTGCGCCTATTTCGGCTGCACGAAGAGCCGCCGCAGTATCAGTTGAGAAGAATGGGTTGCCGCTTCCGCAGGCGAAGATAACAACTCTTCCCTTTTCCAAATGACGAACGGCGCGGTTGCGGATATACGGTTCTGCAATCTGTCTCATTTCGATTGCAGTCTGAACACGGGCAGGAACTCCCTGCTGTTCAATTGCGTCAAGAAGTGCAAGAGAGTTAATAACCGTTGCAAGCATTCCCATATGGTCAGCTCTTGTTCTGTCCATATTTCCGCCTGAGCGTCCTCTCCAGAAGTTTCCACCGCCAACGACGATTGAAACCTCAACCCCCATATCAACAGCTTCCTTGATTTTCTTGGCAATCTCATCAATTGTCGGGGTGTCAAGACCGAATCCCTTTCCCCCTGACATAGCTTCGCCGCTGATTTTAAGCATTACTCTTTTGTACTTACTTTCCATTTCTCAAAGCTCCTTTTATATTTATTAGTCAATATTAATTACTTCGACATCGCTGTTTGAAGTTTCCTCGGAGGTCTCTTCCTCAGAAGTTTCTTCCTCGGCTTTCTGTGTTGGAGGGGCATCGTCCCCTTCTGTCTCGCGATAATAAGGAACAACCTCAACTGAGTTTCCGTCGTCGCTTACATTGATATATTCGTCAATCTTCTCAACACTTTCAACAACGGATTTTTCGTTTTTGTCAAACTTAGGAATATATTTCCATCCGAAAATTACGGCAAGGGTTGAAAAAACAAAAACCAGAACGCAGGAGATTGCAATTCCCATAATCGAAAAAGCGATTGCAGTAGAAGACATCTTCTTTCTTGCCTTTTTCGGTCTTCTTTGAGGAGCGCGGGAAGAGGGCATCGGCGAATCAACAGGAGTCGCAACGATTTTTCTCGGCGCAGGAATTTCAATTTCATATTCCTTTTGAATAGGTTTCTTTTTTGGCTTGTTTATATAAATCTCAGAGAATATCTCGTCTTTATCAAAATCGTAAAAATTACCGCTCATGAATATTCGTCCTTTCTTTTATTTTACGAGGAATCCTAAAAAGCCAAGGCTTTCCGCTCCGATTTTGCAAAGGAGCATCATAATAAGCCCTGAGGTCATAATCCCAAAGAATATGGCAGGGAGAGCCCGTTTAAGACGCATATCAAAAAGACCTGCAATCATTGACCCTGTCCATGCCCCCGTTGTGGGAAGAGGAATCGCCACGAAAAGATAAAGGGCGATAGGGCCAAGGCTTGACATCTTTCCTGCCTTTTTGTGTGTTCTGTCTTCAAGCCACTGGCATAATCCGCGGAAGATGCGGAACCTTTTAAAGAACTTTAAAAGGGGACGGAACAAAAGAATTATAAATGGCACGGGAAGGAAGTTCCCGATAACCGCAATAGCATACATTATAAAAAGATTAATAAGGTCAAAACCCT
>JAFQRU010000125.1 GCA_017409915.1 Clostridia bacterium | reverse complement strand
CCTGCTCCTAAAATCGTTAATAACGGAGACGGCTCTGCCCTTATGAAAAATCCTGCTCTTGCAGGAGAAATAATCAGAACTGTTAAAAGTGCTATTTCTATCCCTTTAACCGTCAAATTCAGAATGGGTTGGGATGAAGATAATATAAACGCTGTGGAGTTTGCAAAAATTGCAGAAAATAGTGGTGCAGATGCCATAACCATACACGGCAGAACCCGTAAGCAGTTTTATAGCGGAAAGGCGAACTTAGACATAATTAAAGCCGTCAAAGAGGCTGTTTCCATCCCTGTTGTGGGTAACGGAGACATAACTGACGGAAAATCCGCACAACATATGCTTGAATATACCAATTGTGACGGAATTATGGTTGGCAGAGGGGCTCAGGGTAATCCCTGGATTTTCAGAGAGATATCTGAATACTTAAAAACCGGCATTCCTCTTCCACCTCCAACGCTTTCCGAAAGAATAAATACTATGCTTGCCCATCTTGATTTGCTTATCAAATATAAAGGAGAGCATATAGGTATTTTAGAGGCAAGAAAGCATATGGCTTGGTATTTAAAAGGCGTCCACGGCGGAGCACCTCTTAGAGTAGAAATCAACAAGGCAACAACGGAAAAAGAAATGAAGGACATTATTTTTTCCGTTGCTGAAAAAATAAATGAATAATTCAGAAAGGTGGCAGTTATATGGCAGATAAATGCAAAGCATATAAAACTTCAATAGGCGGTCAAGCTGTTATGGAAGGTGTTATGATGCGAGGCCCTGAGTCTATCGCAACGGCTGTCAGAAAGCCTGATAAAGAAATTATAGTAGATAAACAACCTATCGGTAATGCTCGTAAAAGCAAATTTGTAAAACTTCCGATTATAAGAGGCTGTGTTAATTTTATAGACAGTATGGTTATAGGAATTAAGGCCCTTATGTTTTCCGCAAAATTTTTTGATATTGACGACGAGGGAAATGAAATCACCGAAGAGCCAGGCAAGTTTGAAAAATGGCTTACTGAGAAATTAGGTTCCGAAAAAGCCTTCAATGTTCTTATCTATATTTCGGTGGCTTTATCCGTTTGCCTTAGCGTTGGACTTTTTATGCTTCTTCCCGCTTATCTTGCAGGTTTTGTTGAACTGTTTTCAGATAGTCACACTCTTTATATCGCAACAGAAGGCGTTGTAAGAATAACACTTTTTGTATTATATCTTGTTTTAGTTTCTCAGATGAAGGACATTAAGAGAGTGTTTATGTATCACGGTGCAGAGCATAAATCAATCCATTGCTACGAACATGGAGAAGAACTTACAGTTGAAAATGTAAGAAAGCACACAAGACTTCATCCGAGATGCGGAACAAGTTTTTTGCTTCTTGTTATGGTTATAAGTATAATCCTTTTCTTCTTTATAAGATTTGACAATATCTTTTTAAAGCTTCTTGCAAGACTCGTTTTAATCCCTCTTGTTGCAGGAATTTCCTACGAGATTATTAAATTCGCCGGAAGACACGATAACTGGTTTACCAGAATTATAAGCTATCCGGGAATGCTTTTCCAGCATGTAACAACCCGTGAGCCTGACGACTCTCAGATTGAAGTTGCAATCGCATCCCTTATGGCTGTAATCCCTGAGGAAAAAGGTAGCGACCAATGGTAAAACTTAGTGATTTGCGCAAAGAATTCTATT
>JAFQRU010000124.1 GCA_017409915.1 Clostridia bacterium | reverse complement strand
GGGAAAGAGTGAAGAAAGAGAAGCGTTGGCTGACGAGTTTGAAGATTTCGTTAAGCTTCTCCCTGCAAGAATACATAAAACCTTTGACGAATTCTGGGCACTTTTCTGCTCAAATCGTATAACAAGAGTAGATGCAAAAATAGAATCAGACATAGAAGGAGCAGCATTCTGATAAAAAACAAAAGCCTGTTGGCAGTTTCCAACAGGCTTTTTTATTTAAAAGTTAAAATAATCTTTTGCGTTTTGGTAGCAGATGCCTTTAACGATTTTCTCCAAAGCCTTCATATCCTTTGGATATTCGCCCTTTTCAACCCACTCTCCAAGCATATTGCAAAGGATTCGTCTAAAATATTCGTGTCTTGTGTAAGAAACAAAGCTTCTTGAATCGGTAAGCATCCCAACAAATCTTGAAAGAAGGCTGAGGTTTGCAAAGGCTTTCATCTGCCCTTCCATTCCGTCTCTCTGGTCGTTAAACCACCAGCCTGAGCCGAACTGGATTTTGCCGGGATTTGGTCCTTTCTGGAAATTGCCCAGCATTGTTCCCAAAACATAATTATCTTTGGGATTTAATGTGTAAAGAATAGTTTTAGGAAGTGCATCTTTCATTTCAAGACTGTTTAGTATCTTGGAAATGCCCTCCGCAATACGAAAATCATTGATTGAGTCAAAGCCTGTGTCGGCGCCTATCTGTTCAAACATTCTGGTATTATTGTTTCGCATCGCGCCTATATGAAGCTGCCAAACCCAACCGCGCTTTGCATACTCCTCGCCTAAAAAGATGAGCTTTTCAATAATCTCATCATTCATTTCATCAATGGAATGGTCGGAAAGTCTGCATCCGTTTTCGTGGAAATAGTCCATTCTTTCGGTTATGTCTTCCTTAATATTGTTAAGGTCAGGACGGAAAGTCGGCAAAACCTTAACATCGAAATCTTTCTTGATTTGCTTATGATATTCAAGGTCGTCGTATGGATTATCTGTTGTGCAGATTGCTTCAACATTGGACTTTTTTATAAGTCCTCTTGATGAAAATTCATCCTTCCCAAGACACTCGTTTATCTTATCCCAGATTTCCCTTGCGGTGTCTTCGGAAAGTTCCTTATCTATGCCGAAATATCTTTTCAGTTCAAGATGGGTCCAGTGATACATCGGGTTTCCTATCATCAATGGAACAGTTTTAGCAAAAGCGCACCACTTTTCAAAGTCCGGTGCATCCCCTGTTATGTATTTTTCGTCTATGCCGTTCGTTCTCATAAGGCGCCATTTATAATGGTCTCCGCCCAAGAATAAGTCATAAGCATTTTTGAACTTATAGTTCTCCGCTATCATCTTCGGGGATATATGGCAATGATAGTCTATAATCGGCAAGTCCTTGACAAATTTATGAAACAGCTGTTTGGCTGTTTTATTTGTCAGCATAAAATCATTTTTTATAAAACTCATAATTTACACTCCGCTATACGCCGAGAAGCCTCCGTCAACAGGAATAACAATTCCGTTAACAAAGCTTGACGCGTCCTTTGAAACTAAGAATAACAGCGCACCGATAAGTTCTTCCGCTTTTCCGAATCTTCCCATTGGGGTGCTGCCAAGAATCTTTTCTGTTCTTGGGGTTGGGGTCTTATCCTCATTAAACAAAAGCTTCTCGTTCTGCTTTGTTACAAAAAATCCGGGTGCGATTGCGTTGCAACGGATATTCGTTTTTGAGAAATGAACTGCGAGCCACTGGGTGAAGTTGGAAATTGCCGCCTTCGCCCCTGAATATGCAGGAATTTTGGTAAGAGGAGTATAAGCATTCATACTCGAAACATTGATGATGCTTGCGTCTTCTTTATCGAGCATATCCTGTGCGAAAACCTGAGTCGGGAGAAGTGTTCCTAAAAAGTTAAGATTGAAAACAAACTCAACCCCTTCTTTGTCTAAATCAAAGAAGGTTTTCATTTTACCCATATCCTCAGGAGTAAAATATTCATTATCCGTTGTTGCCTTAGGGTTGTTTCCGCCAGCACCGTTTATAAGTATATCGCAGGAGCCAAAGTCGGAAAGAATTGCTTTATGAGCTTCCTCTATGCTTTCTCTGCTTAAAACATTACACGCATAGCCTTTTGCAATTCCGCCATCTTTTGCAATTTTGTCGGCATTTATCTTTGCCGCCTCTTCGTTTATATCAAGGAGGGCAATTTTTGCCCCTGTTTTAGAAAGAGCCTCAGCAAAGATTGAGCAGAGAACTCCGCCTGCACCTGTTACAACAACAACTTTATCTTTTAAATCAATTTCAAAAGGTAATTTCATTTTATTATCCTTTCCTTTTTTCAAGAGTTTCCCATATTCCTGCCATATACATAGCGCCCAGCGCTCTGTCATAAAGGCCATAGCCCGGCTTTCCTGTTTCGCCCCAAATCATTCTTCCGTGGTCAGGGCGGATATACCCGTCAAAACCGCAGTAGTGGTAAGCTTTTAAAATTTCAACCACATCAAGTGAGCCACACTCTGAAAGATGTCCGCTTTCTTCAAAGGAACCATCTTCAAGAATTTTTATATTTCTTATATGAGCGAAATGAATTCTTCCCATACTTCCATATTTCTTAACCATAGCAACATAGTCGTTAAACTTAGCGCAACCAAGACTTCCGCTGCAAAGGGTTAAGCCGTGGTGCTTATCGTCATATAAAGCTAAAAATCTGTCGAGATTTTCTTCGTTTGTTATAATTCTCGGAATACCGAAAATCGGCCACGGCGGATCGTCCGGATGTATTGCCATATTAACATCGCACTCAACAGCCACGGGCATAATCTCTTTTATGAAATATTCAAGGTTCTTCCAAAGACCTTCTTCTCCGATTTCCTGATAAGCCTTAATTAAATCAGAAACCTCATCAGGAGAATAGGATGAATCCCAGCCGGGAAGTGTTAATTTTGTGGGGTCCATTTTGTCAACATCAGATTTATGATAAACAAGAGATGTTGAGCCGTCTTCGTTTATCCATTCAAGATTAGACCTTGTCCAGTCGAAAACAGGCATAAAGTTATAGCAGACACATTTAACCCCCATTTTGGCAACGCGTCTGATATTTTCCTTAAATACTTCTATGTATTCTTTATATCTTCCCCGACCAAGCTTTATGTCCTCGTGAACAGGGATAGATTCAATAACCTCCATAGTAAGCCCGTTTCGGTTACAAGCGTTTTTAATTTCTTCAATTTCCTTCTCTTCCCAAACCGTTCCAACCTGCTTATAAACCGCAGTTGTTATATCGGAGATGCAAGGAATTTGTCTGATTTTTTCAAGCGTTACGGGGTCGCTTTCCCCATACCACCGGAATGTCATTTTCATAAGGCATCACCTTTTTCCAATTTTTCTTTCATTATACAATACTCTCCCTCAAAAAGCAATACCTTTTTCGGCCATTATATAACCAAAAAAGACCACGCCGTCGGCGTGGTCTTTTAATTTTATTAGTTGTTTGCCATTCTCTTGTATACTTCGTATCTATCGAGAAGGTCTTTTTCTGCCTTATCAAAGAGCTCAACTGCTACTTCAGGATATGCTTTCTTGAGCATCAAGTAACGGTTTTCGCCTTCTAAGAATTCAGCGATTGTGCCTGTTGGCTCCTTAGAATCGAGAATGAATGGATTCTTGCCTTCAGCTTTAAGCTCAGGGTTGAATCTCCAGAGGTGCCAGTAACCTGTCTGAACAGCCTTCTTCTCTTCTGCGATTGTGTTAGCCATACCAACCTTAATACCGTGGTTGATACATGGAGCATAAGCGATGATTAAAGATGGACCCGGATAAGCTTCCGCTTCCTTGATTGCCTTGAACGCCTGATTCATATCAGCGCCGAGAGCGATCTGAGCAACATATACATAGCCGTATGTTGTTGCAATCATACCAAGGTCTTTCTTCTTTGTCTTCATACCTGCAGCAGCAAACTTAGCAACAGCACCTGTTGGTGTAGCCTTAGATGCCTGACCGCCTGTATTTGAGTAAACTTCTGTATCTACAACGAAGATGTTAATG
>JAFQRU010000017.1 GCA_017409915.1 Clostridia bacterium | reverse complement strand
GGAGGGATTTTTATGAAAAACAACACAAAAGATATGGTAATTTTATCGCTGTTTTCTGCGATAATCGTTTTAATGACTTTTACTCCCTTAGGGTATATCCCATGGGTGGTAAAAATCACATTGATTCAGATTCCCGTTATAGTCGGTTCTGTAACCTTGGGACCGAAAAAGGGGGCAATTTTAGGCCTTATTTTCGGTCTTACAAGTCTTATAAACAACACAATCAACCCAGGGCTTACATCATTTTTCTTTGTTCCCTGGTATAGCCTCACTCCTGAGGTTAAGACAAGTTGGTTAAGCCTTGTTATCTGCTTTGTTCCAAGAATTTTAGTTGGAATTGTGCCTTATTATACAGCGAAGTTTCTCAAAAAGAGAGGGAATGCCATTAAGTATATAATAATCGGCGCAATAGGAACACTTTTATATCTGCTTTTCGGCAATCTTATGAGACAGTATATTGTTGGCAGAGAGTTTATTGTTATAATGGGAGCGGCGTTTATCGTTCTCGTCGGACTCTTTATTATCCTCGCTAAGAGCAAAAGAGGGGATATTACATACGCTGTAACAGGTGCTGTGGGGTCCTTTACAAATACGCTTTTCTTCCTCATATTCGTATGGCTTATCTTCGGTAAGGGTGGAGCCTTTTCCGCAGGTGGAATTATGGGCAAATCCTTTATGGATTTTGTTATAGGAATTGTTACGGTTAACGGATGCCTTGAAATTATCGCATCAATGATTTGCGTAAGCGCAATCTTAATGGCGACAAAGAAAATCAATAAAGTATAAAATTTATTGACAAGGGAAAAATGAATATGTTAAAATATAACTATCAAATTTAAGCAAGGAGAGATAAAAATGAAAAAATATGTTTGCCCTTGTGGCTATGTTTATGACCCGGCAGAAGGAGATCCTGATAACGGAATCGCTCCTGGAACACCATGGGAAGAAGTTTCTGAGGATTGGGTTTGCCCGGTTTGCGGCCTCGGTAAAGACGCTTTTGAAGAAGAATAAGAAAATTAAAAGGTGTGGAAAAATCCACACCTTTTTTGTTACATCATATTGTGCATCATTCGTTTTGCGCATTTGTATTTTTTCTTCATTCGTTTCATATAGGCAGGATCTGTCATCACCATAGCTCCTGCGGCAATAGATGCCCCTGCAATAACGCCTACTATAAATCTCATTTTTTTGCCTCCTTTTAATTTCTTACAGTTATATTTTTTCCGTTTATTTTTATTTTATTTATATCTAAATAAGAGGGCCTCCTAAAAATATTTTCTGAATATAAAAACCCTTCAATTTCTCCTGTTTCAAAGTCAAAAAGCATATCCCGTCCTTTGCCGATTTTTCGCTCCCCCGAGAAAAAACTCTGGTGGGAGATATTTTTTTTAAAAGTTATAAAGTCGGATGAAGAATGGGAAACTTCCCTGACGAAAATTTTGCCCTTTTTATATGCGGTAACGGAAGAAGGTAAAACCAAGCCAAGAAGAGGAACAATGCTGTCGCTTGAAACATAATAGCCTTTAAGAGAATCCCCCGAAAAAGCCACATCCGAGACTTTCCCGAGATACTTTCCCGTACGGTCCTCAAAGACCTTTGTGTTTATGATTTTTCTTGCATTTTTTATCATTGAATTTCCTTTCCCGAAACATTTTTTTACAAATTTACCAAAATTCTCTGAAATGTCAGATATTCCTTGACTATTTTTGGATTTTGGTGTATTATGATAAGAACAGAATTATTTTTTAGGAGGCAAGAATTATGGCAAATGTAATACCCTTTAAAGGACTTCGGTATAATACAGAGTTGGTTGGTAATCTTAATGATGTTACTGCCCCTCCTTATGATATAATTTCCCCTGAGCAGCAAGACGCTCTTTATGAAAAAAGCGAATATAACATTGTCAGGGTTGACTATGGAAAGACTTACGAAACTGACGATGAGAAGAATAATAAATATACCCGTGCAGGAGAGATGTTTGCCTCCTGGATAGAAAAGGGTATTCTTAAAAAGGATGAAAAGCCTGCTTTCTATATTTATGAACAGGTTTTTGAATACAACAGAACTCCAATTTCTCTTAAAGGAATAATCTCTTTGGTTGAAATCGTAGAGTTTGACAAGAAAATTGTTCTTCCTCACGAGAATACGCTTTCCAAGGCAAAGACCGACAGATTTGATTTAATGAGCACAACCGATGCAAATCTCAGCCAGATTTATTCCCTATATCTTGACGAGGATAAGGCTGTTGAAAAGCTTATAAATGAGTATTCAAGCGGAAAGCCTGATGTTTCCTTTGTTACAGACGATAACATAACCCAGAACATCTGGATTATCTCTGACAGCGAAAAAACTGCAAAGATAAGCGAGCAGTTTAAGAATAAGCAGTTATTTATTGCAGACGGGCATCACAGATACGAGACCGCTCTTAACTTCCGTAACAAGAAGAGAGAAGAAAACCCCGATGCAAAAGATGCTCCTTATGATTATGTTATGATGATGCTTACCTCAATGGAAGACAGCGGGCTTTTGGTTTTCCCAACTCACAGAATGATTAAAAATCTTCCTGAGTTTGACGAAAATGTTATAACAAGCTGTTTAACAGAGGATTTTGCGGTATCAAAGATTTACTTTACAGAAGGGGATTATGCCAAAATCATAATGGAAAAAATCTCCTCAGTTTTAGACGAAAAATGCTTTGCTCTTTATACCGGCAAAGATTATTATTACCGTTTCGAACTTAAAAATACTGACGCTATAAACAATTATATAACAGATATGTCTTCGGCTTATAAAAACCTTGATGTAACACTTCTTCATACTCTTGTTTTAGAGAGATTTTTTGGAATTGACAGCGCAAATATGGCTAACCAGAAAAATCTTTTCTACACAAGAGATGCAAAGGAAGCAATTGAGGCGGTTAAAAGCGGAGAATATCAGTGCTCATTCTTAATCAACGCAACAAGCGTTGCAGAAATCAAAGAGGTTTCTCTTGCAAACGAGAAAATGCCTCAGAAATCGACATATTTCTGGCCAAAATTGGTTACAGGTATTGTTATAAACAAGTTTTAAACCTTGAGAAAGGGAGGATACACCTATGAAAATTGCAATTATGGGTTTCGGCGTTGTGGGAAGCGGAGTTGGAGAGCTTCTTATAACCAACGCTAAGAACATTGCAAAAAAAGCAGGCGACACAATTGAAGTTAAATATATTCTCGACCTTCGTGATTTTCCTGACAGTGAATATAAGTGCTTTACAAAGGATTTTAATGATATTTTAAACGACCCTGAGGTTGAGGCGGTTATTGAAGCCATGGGCGGAACAGTTCCCGCTTATGACTTTACCAAAAAGCTTCTCTTAGCAGGAAAGCATGTTGTGTCTTCAAATAAGGAGCTTGTTGCAAAACATGGCACAGAGCTTTTGCAAATCGCCAAAGAAAAAAGCATAAACTATCTCTTTGAGGCTAGTGTTGGCGGAGGTATTCCTATTATAAGACCTCTTATTTCAAGCCTTACAGGAAATGACATAACAGGAATTGTTGGTATCTTAAACGGAACAACAAACTATATTTTAACTCAGATGATTAAAAACGGAAAATCCTTTGCTGAGGCTTTATCTGAGGCTCAGGAAAAGGGTTATGCCGAAAAAGACCCAACAGCAGATGTTGAGGGAATTGACACCTGCCGAAAGATTGCAATCCTTGCATCCTTAGCTTACGGCAAGAATGTAAACTGCGAAAAAATCCCAACAGAGGGAATAACAAAAATAACAACCGAGGACGCAAAATATGCTCAGGCAATGGGATACAGTGTTAAGCTGGTTGGCCAGTGCGTTAAAGCTAAGAAAGGCGTTTTCGCCCGTGTTTGCCCGGCATTCATTGACTTAGACAGCCCTCTTGCAAATATTTCTGATGTATTCAACGGAATTTTGGTTCAGGGTGAGTCTTTGGGCGATGTTATGTTCTACGGAAGAGGTGCAGGAAAGCTTCCAACTGCAAGCGCAATGGTATCTGACCTTGTTGATGTTGCAAAACACAGAAACACAAATATCCGTATTTTATGGAACGAGGCAGACGAGGATTATTTAAAAGACGGAAAGGCTCAGAAGTATCCTTACTATTTAAGATTTATGGGCGATGCTGATAAGTTAAAAGGTTATAAGGTTACAAAGCTTCCTGGCTTAGATAATGAATTTGCAATTATAACAAAAGCAGCAAGCGAAGAAGAGCTTAATGAACTTTTAAAGAGCGAGCCGTTTAGTAATTGCGAGGTTTTAGGAAAAATAAGGGTGATATAAATGATTAAGGTGAGAGTTCCCGCGACAAGTGCCAATATGGGTGCGGGCTTTGATAGCCTTGGCATTGCTCTTACTATGTATAACTATGTGGGCATTGAGAAAATAAGCGGGCCTACCGAAGTTAAGGTTATTGGCGAGGGAGAGGGTTTCCTTCCCCATAACGAAAAAAACCTTATCTATAAATGCACTGAGAGAGTTTTTAAAGAAGCAGGAGAGGATATGACTAATATCCGCCTTGTTATGGAAAATAATATTCCCATAACAAGAGGTCTGGGAAGCAGCAGCGCAAGTATCGTGGGCGGACTTTTCGCGGCCAATGCTCTTTTGGAAAACCCCTTTGGGAAAGAGGAGCTTCTCAATATGGCGGCAGAGATTGAAGGCCATGGGGATAATGTTACCCCTGCGGTTTTTGGCGGATTTTGCGTCAATGTTCCGTCAAAGCATAAGATAAATTTTATCTCTACTCCCGTTAAAGACGACTTGTCTTTTGCGACTTTCATCCCTGATTTCTTTTTGCAGACCAAAAAGTCAAGGGCGGCACTTCCTGAAAAAGTTTTCCATAAGGATGCGGTGTTTAATTTAGGGCGGAGCGCTCTTTTAACCGCCAGCATTATTTCGGGGAATTACGAAAATATAAGAGTTTCTATGGGAGACAGACTCCATCAGGATTACAGAAAGAAATTTATTCCCGGTATGGGAGAAATATTTGATTTGTGTTATAATAACAAAGCTCTCGGAGTTTATCTGAGCGGCGCAGGACCGACCATTATC
>JAFQRU010000016.1 GCA_017409915.1 Clostridia bacterium | reverse complement strand
GGATTGCGAATGCGGAGTTATTACCGCCGCCGTGCTCTGCGTGGAGCATAAGCGCCATATCCAAAATTTTCGCCTCAATTGGCTTGAATTTATGGTTCGCTCTTGTCTGATAGAAAAAGTTTTCCGCCGTTGAAAGCTCAGGATTTGAATTATGGAGAACAAGGCTTGTATTATCAAAATAATGAAGCTTTGTCGCATAAGCATAAGCAATCATTGTTGGAAATCTTGAAATAAGTTCAAGACTCTGTCTTAAAAGGTTAGGGACAGATATATCATCTGGATTCTCGTCGTAAGAATAAAGGGCAAGAACGCTTCTTTCAAGCTTATTCATAATATTCTTACTCGGAGCCTTTAAAATCATATCCTCTGCAAAGTGTTCAGGAAGATTTCTGTGCTCCGCCAAAAACTTGGTAAACTCTGCCAGCTGGTCCTTTGTCGGAAGAAAACCAAAGGTAAGCAAGAATGCAACCTCTTCAAAACCGAATCGGTCTTCTTTCAAGCAGTTGTCAACCATATCCTTAACGCTTATACCTCTGTATCGAAGACTTCCCTCAATAGGAACTCTGTTACCCTCGTCAAGAAGATATCCGTGAACTTCGCCGATAGCGGTAAGCCCCGCCAAAACCCCTGTTCCGTCGGCATTACGAAGTCCTCTTTTTACATTATAATCACTATACCAATGGAGGGGGATATCCTGAAAGTGCTTTTGCCCCTCGAAAACCATGGAAAGGTATTCATTAAACTTTTCTTTCATGCTTTTCTCTCCTTTCTCAATCTTTTGGGATAATTACCTTATATAATACACCATTTCTTAAATTTTGTCAAGATTTACGCGGTTTTGCAAAGTTTTTTATTTTAAAAAATATTTTTCCAAAACCTATTGCAATTTGACAAAATCTGTTGTATAATAAGCTATCTTGTTTCGTAAAATCAAAAATAAAGTTTTGAAATACTAAACCTTTTAAATTAAAAGTTTAGTAAAACTAAAAAGGATGATAAAAATGGATATTGGAAGTAAAATTAAGAGGCTGAGGCTTAAAAATGAGCTTACCTTAGAAGATGTTGCAAACCGTTGCGAGCTTTCAAAAGGTTTCCTCTCTCAGGTGGAAAATAATCTTTCCTCCCCCTCAATCACCACACTTGAAGACATTTTAGAGGTTTTGGGGTCCTCCCTTTCGGAGTTTTTCTCGGAAGACGAGCCTGAACAAAATATTATAGTCTGCACGGGAAATGACTACTTTGAAAACGAGCAGGAAGAATACATCATAAACTATCTTGTCCCCAATGCTCAGAAAAACCTTATGGAGCCAATTCATCTTTCCCTTAAACCGGGTGGCTCATCCGAGGTTGTTCCCCCTCACGACGGAGAGGATTTCGGCTATGTTTTAGAGGGCGAAGTTATGATTTTCTACGGGGAAGAGAAATTTCTCGCCAAAGCGGGAGATTCCTTCTATATATATTGTAACGAAAACTATCATTTATATAACGGCGGAAAACGGGTGGCCAAGCTTATCTGGGTTTCCTCTCCACCATATTTTTAATCCGACAGGAAGCGAACACTATAAAGAAAGGAATTTTTGGATATGAAAAATAGTGATGTTTGCATTATCGAGCTTAAAGGTCTTACAAAAACCTTTGACGACCAGCAGGTTTTAAAGGGAATTGACCTTAAAATATATGAAAATGAATTTTTAACCCTTCTGGGCCCGTCAGGTTGCGGAAAGACAACAACCCTCCGTATAATCGCAGGGTTTGAGGAGCCTGATATGGGAGAGGTGTTATTCAACGGCGTTGAAATCAGTGCTGTGCCTCCTTACAAGCGTGAGGTTAACACGGTTTTCCAGAAATACGCCCTCTTCCCACATCTTGATGTTTTTGACAATATCGCTTTCGGCCTTAATCTTAAAAAGATGCCACAAGATGTTATTGAACAAAAAGTTAAGAAGATGCTCTCTCTGGTTGGTCTTTCAGGTTACGAAAACCGCGATGTTATCTCTCTTTCAGGGGGACAGCAACAGAGAATTGCCATCGCCCGCGCTCTTGTTAACGAGCCAAAGGTTCTTCTCCTTGACGAGCCTCTCGGCGCCCTTGACGCAAGACTTCGAAAAGAGATGCAGTCTGAGCTTAAAAAGATTCAGCAAGAGGTCGGCATAACCTTTATTTATGTTACTCACGACCAGGAAGAAGCTCTTTCCATGTCTGACACGGTTGTTGTTATGAAGGACGGGGAAATCCAGCAAATCGGCACTCCTATTGACATTTATAACGAGCCTGAAAACCGCTTTGTTGCTTCTTTTATCGGCGAATCCAACATTATAGAGGGCAACATGCTTGACGACTGCCTGGTTAAGTTTGACGGCTTTGAATTTGAGTGTGTTGACAAGGGATTTAAGCCAAACGAAGAGGTTGAGGTTGTTTTAAGACCTGAGGATATTGACATTATCGCAAAGGACTTTAAAAAGAAAACCAAAATCCACGGCAAAGTTGAATCCGTTGTTTTCAAAGGCGTTCACTATGAGATTATGGTGGCAACAGAAAACCGCACATATAAGATACATACCACGGACTATTTCGCACCTGACCTTGAAGTGGGACTTTCTTTCGGGCCTGAGGATATTCACGTTATGTATACAATGGGGTGGACAGCATGAGATTTTATAAGAATTTTATCCTGCCATACCTTGTCTGGGCGGGGCTTTTAATAGTCATCCCCCTCATAATGATTTTAATATACGCTTTCACTGCGGACGGGAACTCAGTTTTAACCGTTTCATTTACTTTTGATAACTTCAAGAATATATTAAGCAGTGCATACATCTCTGTTTTCTGGACCTCTCTTAAAATCGGCATTATAACTGTCTTAATCTGTCTTGTTTTAGGCTATCTTATGGCCTATCTTATTGCACAGTTTTCTGAAAAAGTCCAGACCATTCTTATCCTTTTGGTTACTATCCCTATGTGGATAAATATGCTTCTTAGAACTTACGCCTGGATAAGCATTCTCTCGGACAACGGACTTTTAAATTCACTTCTGACATTTTTAGGTCTTGAACCTATGTCCCTTATGTATACGGATTTTGCGGTAATCTTAGGACTTGTCTGTGACTTCCTTCCTTTTATGATTATCCCTATTCACACAAGCCTTTCCAAAATGGATAAATCTCTCATTGAGGCATCCTATGACCTTGGGGCAAACAAATTTCAGACCTTTAAGAGAGTTATTTTCAAGCTCTCTATCCCAGGGGTTGTTAACGGAATCATTATGGTTTTCCTTCTCTCCATTTCAAGCTTCGTTATCCCGAAGCTCTTAGGTGGCGGAAACTATATGATGGTGGGAAACCTCATCGAAAGTCAGTTTATTTCCGTTGGAGACTGGAACTTCGGAAGTGCCATTTCCTTTGTTTTAGCCGCCATTATGCTTGTGGCAATTAAGATAACGGAAAAATTTGATAAGACAGACGAATAAGGATTGATAAATATGAAAAGAATTTCTAAACTTTCATCAGGGCTTTACATATTTTTATGTTTTGCATTTTTCTATCTGCCCATTTTGGTAACGGTTATCTTCTCCTTCAACTCATCAAAATCCCTTACACATTTTACGGGATTTTCAATGCGTTGGTATGGGGAGCTTATACAAAGTTCTGAAATTATGTCGGCAGTTTATGTTTCCCTGACCATAGCCGTTTTGGCAACTATTATCTCAACGGCTCTTGGCACCTTTACAGCAATCGGCCTTTCAAAGTGCCGAAAGGTTTTAAGGGAATGGACCCTTAACATAAACAATATACCTATGATGATTCCTGATATTGTTATGGCGGTTGGACTTATGATTTTATTCTCCGCCGCATCAATAAACAAAGGCTATATGACTATGCTTCTTGCCCATATATGCTTTTGTACCCCTTATGTTATAACAAGCGTTTATCCAAAAGTCAGAGAGCTTGATATAAACATCGCCAATGCGGCAATGGACCTTGGGGCAACCCCTTGGCAAGCTCTTTGGAAGGTTATTATCCCTATGATTAAACCGGGGATTTACGCAGGTGTTCTTCTCGCCTTTACAATGTCCATTGACGACTTCGTTATTTCCTATTTCGTATCAGGAAACGGGGTTAAGAACATCTCTATCGTGGTTTATAATATGACGAAACGAACAAACCCAACGATGAATGCCCTTTCAACTCTTCTCATCGGGGCGATTATTCTTATAACCGTCATTGTTAACCTTGCTCCCCGCTTTAAGAAAACCCGTTTCTCAAAGCATCTCAGCAAGATCGCAGGGGTCCTCGGAATTATCCTTTTAATAAGCGTTCTTATATTTTCCTATAACACTGCAAACCTTCAAAACACTCTTAAAGTTTACAACGCAGGGGAATATATCGAGGAGGCTCTTATTGATAAATTCGAGGAAGAGACAGGTTGCAAGGTCATTTACGAAACCTTTGACTCCAACGAGTCTATGTATACCAAGATAAACTCCGGGGAGGAATATGACATAATTATCCCTTCTGACTATATGATTGAGCGTCTTATTAAAGAGGAGCGAATTCAGCCAATCGATTGGGAGAGACTTGAAAATGCTTCTAATCTTATGGAAAGCATTCTCGATAAGGAATATGACCCAGGAAACAAATATTCTGTTCCTTATTTCTGGGGAAGCGTTGGTATCTTATACGACAAGACAAAGGTTGACAAAGCTGACCTTAAAGATGGTTGGGACCTTCTTATGAACCCTAAATATAAGGGCAACCTCTATATGTATGACTCTGAGCGTGACTCCTTTATGATTGCCATGAAAGCTCTTGGCCTTTCTCTTAATACAGATAAGCCCGAAGAGATTGACCGCGCTTATGAATGGCTTCTTGAACAAAACCGCATTATGAGTCCTGTTTATGCAGGAGATGATGTTATCGACAATATGATTTCAGGAAATAAAGCTCTTGCGGTTGTATATTCGGGAGATGCCGCATATATTATAACAGAGAACCCAAACCTTGAATACTTTGAACCGCATCAGGGGACAAACCTCTGGTATGACGGAATGGTTATTACGAAAAACTGTAAGAAAACCGACCTTGCCCATAAGTTTATAGACTTCTTCTTAGACGAGAAAAACGCACTCACTAACACTCAGGCAGTTGGATACAGCTCCTGCATAACTTCCGCTTATGAAGAAATGCAGAAAACTGACTATGAGGGAGTCAGCGCATACACCCCTCGCCAAGGCAACGAAAAGGACGAGGTATTTAAGTATCAGTCACAGAAAACCAAGGAATATTGCGCAACACTCTGGACAAAAATCAAGGCGGAAGGCGTTCGATAATCTTTAAGCCGATGGGAGAAATCTCATCGGCTTATTACAAAAAGAGGAGATAGCTATGAGAAAAATCAACTTTTTAAAACTTACCGCTGCGGCCCTTAGTTTAACCTTTATGATGTATTTTTTAATAGGCGCCATAAAGCCTGACCTTGCTGCCGCCGAGACCCAGACCGACGAAATTCGGGCAACCTGGGTTGCAACAGTTTTCGGCCTTGATTTTCCATCAGGTTATTCCTCTGACGAAGCAGTTTTAAAAGAAAAAATTGATGATATTATGGACGACTGCATGGAGGCGGGCCTTAACACCGTCTTCTTTCAGGTTCGCCCTGCATCCGACGCCTTTTATAAATCAGACATTTTCCCCTGGTCAAAATACCTGACAGGGACACAAGGGAAAGCTCCCAAAGGCGGATTTGACCCCCTTGAATATGCAATTTCCTCGGCTCACAAGAGAAATATCTTTCTTCACGCCTGGATAAATCCATACAGGGTTACGGTTTCGGCAGGAGAGGAAAAGGATTTTTCTTCCGATAACCCTGCCCTACTCCACAAGGAATACACCGTAACTCACACAGACGGGAAAATTTATTACAACCCCGGTCTTCCCGAGGTCTCGGACCTGATAGTTTCAGGGGCAGTTGAGATTGCAGAAAACTATGATGTTGACGGCATCCATCTTGACGACTATTTCTACCCCGGCGGAGACTTTGCCGACGAGGAAGCCTTCAAAAAATACGGCAACGGCAAAAGCCTTGACGACTGGCGGAGACATAATGTTACCAATCTCATCCGCACCTTAAATGAAGAAATCCATAAAATAAACCCCTCTCTTACATTCAGCGTAAGTCCTGCGGGAATTTGGGCGAATAAAGACAATATGGAAGGCGGGAGCGCAACCGCTGGGGCCGAGACCTATTTTGACTCCTATGCAGACACTCGCCTTTGGATTAAGGAAAATCTTATTGATATGATTCTCCCGCAGATTTACTGGCATCGCGGTTTTGAAATTGCAGACTTTAATATTTTATCCTCTTGGTGGGCAGATACGGTTGAGGGAACAAATGTTAGGCTTTGCCCGGGGATTGCCGCATACAGAGCCAGCGATACAACGGATAGCACAAGCCCTTGGTACGGAGAAAAGGGCATCGCCGAAATCGCCGCACAGATTGACCTTTCAAGACTACATAAAATGAGCGGATATGCTCTTTACCGCTATGGAAGTCTTGCCTCAAACAAAGGCCTTTTCGAAATCACACAAAAAATGAACAAAACCGATGAGCCATCCGATATTTTCACAGACCTTAACTCCTTCTCATGGGCAAAAGAGGCTATAACGAGCCTTTATGAAAAGGGGATTGTCAAAGGCTACGAGGATAAAAGCTTTGGCGGAGGAAACACCGTAACAAGAGCAGATTTTACTCTTATGCTCATTCGTGCAACGGAAAAGGAAACTGAATTTACAGAAAATTTTGCCGATGTCAACGAAAAGGATTATTTCTACAAAGAAATCGGAATGGCAAAGGCGCTGAATCTTATTAGCGGACTTGGGGAGAACGCTTTCGCCCCGAGAAATAAGATTTCAAGGCAGGATATGGCGGTTATTGCATACAGATATTTATCCTCAGAGGGCCTTATCGAAAAAGAGGACTTTAATGACGACCTTTTTGCCGACGGGGAAGAGGTTAAAGATTACGCCCGCGAGGCAGTTGCCTCCCTTGTAGATGCAGGAATTATAAATGGCTATGAGGATAACACTTTCCGTCCAAACGGAAACGCAACAAGAGCGGAAACTGCCGTTATAATATACAGAATGACAAATCTTATTAAGTAAAAAAGGCGGGGATAATCCCCGTCTTTTTCTTGTTAAATATATTGCAAAAAATGGCGAGGTGTGTTATAATTACCTCATATGCGAATTTATATTGAAAGGAACTGATAAAATGGGTTTAACACTTACAGAAAAAATCCTTAATGCCCACATCGTAGATGGCGAAGCGGTAAGGGGCAGTGAAATCGGAATAAGAATAGACCAGACCTTAACTCAGGACGCCACAGGAACTATGGCATATCTTGAATTTGAGGCTATGGGCATTCCGAGAGTAAGAACAGAAAAATCTGTTGCATACATTGACCATAACACCTTGCAGTCAGGCTTTGAAAATGCCGACGACCACAGATTTATCGGCTCAATTGCCAAAAAACACGGCGTTTATTTCAGCCGTCCCGGTAACGGAATCTGCCATCAGGTGCATTTAGAGCGCTTTGGCATTCCCGGAAAAACTTTAATCGGGTCAGACAGCCACACTCCAACAGGTGGCGGACTTGGTATGATTGCCATCGGTGCAGGCGGACTTGATGTTGCCGTTGCTATGGGTGGCGGAGCTTATTATATAACCTACCCGAAAATCGTTAAAGTTAACCTTACAGGAGCGCTTTCTTCCTGGTGCTCTGCCAAGGATGTTATTTTAGAAGTTTTAAAAAGACTCACCGTTAAAGGCGGAGTTGGAAAGGTTATCGAATACTGCGGAGAGGGTGTTAAAACACTTTCCGTTCCTGAGCGTGCAACCATAACAAATATGGGTGCTGAGCTTGGGGCAACAACCTCCATCTTCCCCTCTGACGAAATTACAAAAGAATTCTTAAAGGCACAAAAAAGGGAAGAGGTTTGGACCGCACTTTCTGCTGACCCTGACGCAGTTTATGACGAAGTGGTTGAAATCAACCTCTCCGAAATTGAGCCTGCGGCGGCTTGCCCACACTCTCCTGATAACATTAAATCTGTTTCCGAGATTGGAAATATGAAGATTGACCAGGTTTGTATCGGGTCCTGCACAAACAGCTCTCTCCTTGATATGCTCAAAGTTGCGCACATCTTAAAGGGCAAGACTGTTCATCCTGATGTGTCCTTATCTATTGCGCCAGGCTCTAAGCAGGTTTTAAACATGCTTGCAAAATGCGGAGCACTCTCCGACTTAATTGATGCAGGGGCAAGAATTCTGGAAAGCGCTTGCGGACCTTGTATCGGTATGGGCCAGTCCCCTAACTCAAAGGGAATTTCTCTTCGTACCTTTAACCGTAACTTTGAAGGCCGAAGCGGAACAAAGGACGGACAAATTTATCTTGTTTCCCCTGAGGTTGCGGCGGTTAGCGCCTTAACAGGTGTTTTAACAGACCCAAGAACTCTTGGGGAAATGCCAAAATTTGAACTTCCCGAAGAGTTTATTATAAACGACAATATGGTTGTTCCTCCTGCTCCTGAAAGCGAAGCCGGAAGCGTTGAAATTTTAAGAGGGCCAAACATCAAGCCGTTCCCGAAAACATCTCCTCTTGAAGATGAAATTGAGTGCAAATGTTCACTTAAAGTAGGGGACAACATAACAACTGACCACATTATGCCTGCGGGAGCGAAAATTCTTCCTCTCCGTTCAAACATTCCTGCAATCTCCAAGCATTGCTTTACGGTTTGTGATGAAAGCTTCCCTGAAAGAGCAGAAAGCTTAGGCAAAAGTATTATCGTTGGCGGGGCCAACTACGGTCAGGGTTCTTCTCGTGAGCACGCGGCTCTTGCTCCTCTCCATCTTGGAGTTAAAGCAGTTTTAGTTAAGTCCTTTGCAAGAATTCACCGCGCAAATCTTATAAACGCAGGTATTCTTCCTTTGACTTTCAAAAACGAAGCCGACTATGAAAAGATTGCCCAAGGGGACGATTTAAAAATCGAGAACCTTATTGCATCCGTTAAAGAGGGCAAAGATATCGTTATTAAAAACATAACAACAGGGGAAGAAATCCCTTGCGAATGCGACCTTAGCGGAAGAACAAAGGCAATTATCTTATCCGGCGGACTTTTAAGCTACACCAAAGAGAATATCTAAGGAGGAGAGAAAAATGGAAAAGATTAAAATGCTTACCCCTCTCGTTGAGATGGACGGGGATGAAATGACAAGAATCATATGGAAGATGATAAAGGACATCCTTTTAACTCCATATATTGACCTTAAAACAGAGTATTATGATTTAGGCCTTGAATACAGAAACGAAACAAACGATCAGGTTACATTTGACAGTGCCGAGGCAACAAAGAAATACGGTGTTGCCGTAAAATGTGCAACAATCACTCCTAATGCTGCCCGTATGAGCGAATATAACCTTAAAGAAATGTGGAAGTCTCCAAACGGAACAATCCGTGCCATCCTTGACGGAACAGTTTTCAGAACTCCGATTATCGTTAAAGGTATAACTCCTTTTATCCCTACTTGGACAAAGCCAATAACAATCGCAAGACACGCCTACGGCGATGTTTATAAAAATACAGAGATGCAGGTTCCATCCGGCTCAAAATGCGAGCTTGTTATGACCGATAAAGACGGAAATGAAACCCGCTCACTAATCCACGAATTTTCTGGAAGCGGCGGAATTATCCAAGGTCTTCATAATGTTGACAAGTCAATCGAGAGCTTTGCGAGAAGCTGTTTCAATTTCGCTCTTGATACAAAGCAGGATTTATGGTTTGCAACAAAGGATACCATTTCCAAAAAGTATGACCACCGTTTTAAAGACATCTTCAACGAAATCTTCGAAGCGGAATATAAAGAGAAGTTTGCCGCTCTCGGCATTGAATATTTCTATACTTTAATTGACGATGCTGTTGCAAGAGTTGTAAGAAGCGAGGGCGGATATATCTGGGCCTGCAAGAACTATGACGGCGATGTTATGAGCGATATGGTTGCAACCGCTTACGGAAGCCTTGCAATGATGACATCTGTTTTGGTTTCTCCTGACGGTGTTTATGAATATGAGGCGGCTCACGGAACAGTTCAGCGCCACTATTATAAACACTTAAAGGGCGAAAAGACCTCAACAAACAGCGTTGCAACTCTCTTTGCATGGACAGGTGCGCTTCGTAAAAGAGGCGAGCTTGACGGTCTTTCTGACCTTATAGACTTTGCAGATAAGCTTGAAAAAGCAACAATTAAGACTATTGAAGACGGCGTTATGACAGGAGACCTTGCTCTTCTTTCTTCTCTTCCAAATAAGAAAAAAGTTGACACAGAAGAATTCCTTCTCGCTATAAACGAAAGACTTAAAGAAATGTTATAATAAAAAACTCCGAAAGTTAGCCTTTCGGAGTTTTCTTTTTTAGAGGTTCTTTATTTTGTCAATACATTTTTTGCAGATTCGCTTGTCACCAAACTCAACAACATCCTCAGCGCTTGCGCAGAACATACAAGCAGGTTCATACTTTTGAAGAATGATTCTGTTGTTGTCCGTAAAAATTTCTAATGGGTCCCCCTCTTTAATACGGAAACTGTTTCTGATTTCCTTAGGGATAACAATTCTCCCTACCTTGTCAATGTCCCTTACCATACCTGTTGATTTCATTTTTCTTCTCCCTTTTCAAAAAGATTTTTTATTTTATTATAGGGAAATTATACCATAATTGTAAAATATTGTCAATAGTTTTTTGACAAATTATAGGCAAATTTTGTCAAAAATATAGTTAAAATAAAGAATAACAGTAGAAAGGGTTAGAAAAATGGCAAAAACCGCTCCCGCCTTTTTCCCGTTTTTAAATTGCGCTATCCCAAAAGAAACTGTATAGACCGTTTCCCAAAGGACCAAAAGTCCAACAAAAATTTTAAGCATTTCCCTTTCCCCTTTAAACCGTTCCGATTTGTGTTCGCTTTATTTCTGTTTTGATTTCAGGAAGAAAATATATCCTCGGGAAAGCTTTATCCCATTTAATTTCTTCCCATTCTCCTACTGTTTTGCATTTTTCTCTGACATAATTCCCAATCCCGAAAATATCGCAGTTTGCTTTTTGGGATTCTAAAAATACGGCATAAGCCTCTTTATTTAAATATTCTTCAATATCTTTTTCGCGAATTTCTTCCCCCGACAGAGTTACCTCTGCTGAAAAAGACATCCTCATCACGGCGGTCCTATCCTCCTGGCTATCCCTTACTGAAATTTTATTTCTTCCTTTCGGGGTAAGCCTAATGGAGTGGACTCTGCCGTTTTTTTCTATGCCTATTTCCGCCTCAGAGATTGCCCCAATTAACAGTCCGTAAATTTTACTTTTTTGTGGAGATAATTCTCCCACGGCGGTATAGTCTTTTATCATACACAACCCCGAAAACTCGGATTTAGAGCTTGACACTCGCTTGATTTCTTCTTTTTCAAAACCTGCGCTGTTTTCACTTTCCCCTACTCTTCCCATAGGAAGCACTGTCCCCAGGGTTTCCGATTCATTGACAAATTCCCAGAGCTTTTTAGGGGCTGTTAAGACCGCTCCGTTTTCAAAGACCAGTTCATAATATTCGGCGGTATTTGCTTCTAAGGACGGGTTTACTCCCCTTAGGAAATCTTCCGCTCCGCCTTTCGTTATGCACATCCCTGTATTAGGACGGACCTCTCTTTCCCTAAGAAGAAAGGCCATATGATGAGAAAGTCCCTCTTTGGCGGTAACCTCCGAAATAGCAATCATTTTAAGATGGGAGAGGTTTATTTTCTTGCTTAAAAAATTGTTGACTATTTCTCTCGCCTCGTATAAATTCTCCGCTCCGATTACTATATTTTCAACTCTTGTATTTTCTTCCCCATCTCCCGCATCGGTAATCTCTCCGCCACCGCCCATAGCGAGGGGGGAGGAAATCTGGAAAGTATAGTTATAGCTCTCCTCTGCTTTATCAATCCCAAGAGCTATAACATAAGCCGTCGTATCAATCTCCTGGCTATCATAGCAACCGCAAAGGGAGAGGGAGCTTAAAACCACAAAAGCTATACAAATTAGTTTTTTCAAAGTCTCTTCCTCCTTTTAAAGGCGTAAACTATCCCCACCGCCAGAGCTATTAAAAACACAACTCCCATAAAAGGCCAAAGGGAAGTCTGCGCTATGGAGTTTGCCCGTTCCCGACTTTTCGGAAGAAGGGATAAAAACATAACGAGAAGTCCCAGAGAATAGGAAAACGGTCTTGTTTTCGGAAGGGCAAAAACTTCTTTCGCTCCATAGGAAATGAAAAATATATTTCTTGCAAGGGAAAGAATTCCGCATCCCGCAATTGCATACATAAAATAACCGTCAATTCTCTGGAAAAACCGCCCCGCCGAAAAAAGCTTAACAAGTTGCATATAAGGGTGGCTTATAGTATCCGCCACGGCATATGGAGCAATCATAGTAAACCCCAATATAACAAGAGTATTTATCATAACCCCTGTCCCCACAGACAAAAGAACCGTCCTTTTATAGCTTCCCTCTCCATTTGTGAAAGGGAAAAGCATAAATAGAATTATCAGGTCGCTGTAAAGCCCAAGGGAGGACAGTCCTTTTATAAATGTATTTTCTATTCCGTATCCAAGATATGGGGTAAAATAGCTTATATCCCCTTTGGAAAATCCCATAATAAGAACCGCTCCGCCAACAATCAGGGTTATGGGGATAATTACGCTATGACAATTTGCGATTGCGTTAAACCCCTGAGCACAGCAAACCACCGCCCCCAAGACTACGATTAAAAGTATAAATATAACAGGCGCCGTTGGGAAAGACACAGCGGAGATAAGCTCCCCTGTCTCCCTTAAAGTAAGGGATGAGGAAAACAAGAGATAAAGAGCGAGGATAACAAAAACCGCTCCGCCTCCTGCACGACCAAAACAATCCGTTGCCATTTTAACAAGTGTTTTGTTTTCATTTTTCTCATATAGTTTCAAAAGTCCCCCGATAACGAGCCATGCCACCACTCCTGAAAAAAGGGCAGTGATAGGTGCCGAGGGGCCCGAAACATCCGAAAAGATTTTGGCATAACCCGTAAAAATTCTATACACCGAAAGGTTAATCACAATAAGGGACAGCTCCCACTTTCTTAAATAGTATTTCTCCTGCATTATTCCACTTCCCTCTCCTGCGCCCATTTTCTGCTTATTTGAGGCTGCATATATTCTCTTTTTGCTTTAAGGAAAGAGGCTCTTTTTTCTCTCTCCCAAAGGGGCGGAACAAAGACAGCTCTCCTCATTCCCCGTTTTCCTCTTGGTGTTATGGGGGCAAGATAAGGAACTCCAACGGAAGTCCTTGACGAGAGAGCAGAAAGGCTTACAACAAGGCCCAAAGCAAGGCCTAAGAATCCCGCAAGAGCACCTAAGATAATAAAAACAAATCGCATAAAGGAAATTGCTCTCGAAAGTGATACCGAGGGAATCGCAAAGGCGCCAAGACCTGCAACAGAAACAACTATTATTAAAATCGGACTGACTAAATTCGCCGAAACCGCCGCCTGCCCCAAAATAAGACCGCCCACTATACCAAGCGTTGAGCCGATAGGACTTGGAATTCGTATAGACGCCTCTTTTATAAGCTCAAAGGAAAGCTCCATCAAAAGAAGCTCGGTTACCACGGGGAAAGGGACCACCTCTCGCGTGGCTTCAATTGCAAAAAGCAAATCCGTCGGGATTGACTCGTGATGGTAAAGAGAAATTGCCACAAAAGTTCCAGGGAGCAAAAGGGAAATCAGTATGCCGAAAATTCGGACAATGCGCATAAAATTCGCTTCAAGGGTCCTTACATAGTTATCCTCTGTTGCCTCAATCAAGTCAGGCATAGTGGCAGGAAGGACCAATGCAAAGGGACTTCCCTGAACAATTATAGCCACTTTCCCCTCGGCAAGATATGATGCCACTCTGTCGGGCCTTTCGGTTTTCAAAACCTGCGGCAGAGGGAAAAGGGCGCTCTCCTCAATAAACATTTCAACCTGAGAAGAGGAGAAAATATATTCCGTTTCAATTCCGCTTAGTCTTTTCCTTACCTCGTCAACAAGTGAGGAATTGGTAAGGCCGTTTAAATACATAAGGGCGCAGGGGGTTTTGCTTTTGCTTCCAATCTGAATATTTTCGCTCATTAAATTCGGGTCTTTTAAGATTTTACGGACCAGGCTTATGTTGGTCATAACCTGTTCGGTAAAGGCCTCCTGAGGGCCGGTTAAAACTGCCTCAGTAACAGGTTTATCTACCCCTCGTCCGCTCCATCCTTTAACATCCGCCACAAAGGCAAGGGGGATGCCATCAACAAAAATTCCGCAGTTGCCAAAGGCCACAAATTCAAGGACCTGCCTCATCTCATCAGTCTGAGAAAGGGCGGCCTGGGAAATAAGGCTTTTATAAACCATTTTCTCGTCTATTTCCCTTGCTTTAAGGTTTTGGGCGTTTTTAAGAAGCGCACCTAAAATATCCCTGTTTATAAATTCTTTGTTTGCCATCCCGTCATAGAAAAACAAAAAGCCCTTTCTCTCTCCCTTGGCGCAGGGAATGGAAAACTCTCTTATGACAACATCAAAATTCCGCTCCGTGCAAAAAGCATCTTTAATAAATGCCAGGTTTTCCTCTATTTTGCCGCTTACTTTTCCGTCTTTATAAAGAACAGTTTCCTTATCCTTAATTTCCGTTTTTATATAGCTGTTGACTTTATTGTTATAATCCTCTTTCTTTGGGGGTGCGATGGTAAAATCTTTATAAACCCTGTCGCTTTTATATATAAACAAATCTTTAAGGCTCATATTTTTCTCCTTTATTCTTTTTTCTATTTTTTACTGCATAGAAGAAAAATATGTAAAAGCACAAAAAAATGCCCAAGGCATTTGCCTTGGGCATTAATATTAACTTAGTCAGCAGAATATGGTAAAAGCGCAATATATCTTGCTCTCTTAATTGCAACTGTAAGCTGTCTCTGGTGCTTTGCGCAGCAACCGCTGATTCTTCTAGGAAGAATCTTAGCTCTTTCAGTTACATATCTTCTGAGTTTTGCAACATCTTTATAATCGATGTGTTCAACTTTATCAACACAGAATGCACATGCTTTTCTCTTAGGTCTTCTCATGTGGCCTCTGTCCATTTTTTCCTTTTCTGACATATCAGAATACCTCCTTTTTCGTTAAATCTTAGAACGGCAAATCGTCGTCAGTATCAAGCGGTGAGAAACCGCCATCTTCCATAGGCATAGATGGAATACTTTCAGGAGCAGACGCTCCCTGAGAAGAATAATCTCCGCCATCTCTTTTGCTTTCGCCGAAAGCAACTTCATTTGCCACAACCTCAGTCGCATAGTTCTTCTTACCGTCAGGACCGTCCCAGCTTCTTGAACTGATTCTTCCTGTAACGATAATCATTCTGCCCTTTGCAAAGTATTTACTTACAAATTCGGCAGTTTTATTCCAGGCAACACAGTTAACAAAATCTGTCTGTGCGTTTTCGCCATAGCCATTGTTAATAGCGATAGAGAAACTGCAAACAGGTGTTCCTGAATTAGTATGTCTGAGTTCCGGGTCTCTTGTAAGTCTGCCCATTAAAATCGCTTTGTTAATCATAGCAATTCCTACCTATCTTCGCACTTGCGAATTATTCTTCGTCTTTTCTGATTGTGATCTGTCTTAAAATACCGTCTGTAATACGGAAAACTCTTTCGAGTTCCTGTGGGAAATCAGCCTTAGCGCTGAAGTTAACCAAAACATAGTAGCCATCAACCGCATCCTTGATTTCGTAAGCAAGTCTTCTCTTGCCCCATTCATCAACAGATTCGATAGTACCGTTGGCTTCTATTAATGATTTAAACTTATCAACTAAAGCAACTGTTTCTTCCTCAGTTTTTCTGCCGTCAATAACGAAAATAGTTTCGTACTTATTGATAACTTCAACCATTTATTTCACCTCCTTGTGGACTTTTGACTCCCGAATTTCCCCGAGAGTAAGGATTGCACTTTCGTAACCATCAAATTATATCACACCTTGAAAATTTTGTCAAGGTTTTTCCCTAAAATGAGATAGTGTGTGTTATGGTCTCTCTTTCCCCGGCGGGTAAGAACTTCATGCGATACTTTTCTTCAAAATTATCCGTCTTATCCCACGGAACATCAGGGGCACCTGCCCAGGTTTCAATGCAGGCAAAAGGAGCCTTTGGCCTTCTCCAAATTAAAATAGAGTTGTTTCCCTTAAAGTCAACATGAATCTGGCTTCCGTCCCTGTCGTCGCGGAGTGCAAGTCCTGTGGATTTTATATCAAAAAGGATAATGGCGTCAACTGTGAAGAAATCGTCACTGAGTTTAAGCTCACGGGAGTTTTTAAAACACGGAATCCCCTTTTCGCAGATAATTCCGTTTGGCTCAACCTCATAGCGGTCAAGGGTTTCCGCCTCGTCTAAAACCAGGCTGTAATTATCGATTCCGTCTATATTATAAGCCTCGTGACTGCCTACATTATAAAGCATTTCACCCTCGCCCTTATTGTCAGTTATATAGGACACAATAAGTTTTTTGCCTTCAAGAGTAAATCTTACGCGGAATTCAAACAAGAAAGGATACTGCTTTAAAGTTTCCTCATTTGAAGAAATGATAAAAGTTACGCTATTCTCGCTCTGTTCTTCAACAGTAAATTCTGTATCCTTCGCAAAGCCG
>JAFQRU010000123.1 GCA_017409915.1 Clostridia bacterium | reverse complement strand
GGTAGTCATCCACCCTGTTATGCTTGTTGTTTGCAAAATCACGAATATTTATATAGTTTAGTTCGAGTATCCCACTTTTTTTCGCCCTGCCGATTATGCTGAGGTCTAAAACTCCCTCAAACATCTCAGGAAAAAGTGTTAAAATATCCACTCTCATTAGTCTATCAATCCTTTTAACGGCTTAATAATAACATATTTTTCTTCCGTATTTACTTCTATGATAACTTCATCAATAACAGGAATCAAAATCTGCTTATTATTCTCATTTCTTACGGAATAAACATCATTGCTGCCTGTCTTGATAACATCATCAATCTTGCCTAAAAACTCTCCCTCAACAGTTTTTACACTGCATCCTAAAAGGTCGCATATATAATACACGCCTTCGGGAAGGTCTCCAAGCATTTCGCGCTCAACCAGAATAACTTTGTTTCTGTATTTTTCCGCTTCTTCGATGGCGTTAATCCCTTCAAGCTTTAAAAACACGAAATTCTTATGATATTTAACAGTTTCAATGTCAAATTCCTTGCCGTCAATTATAACATAGTCAAGTTCCTCATATATGGAAGCATCGTCGCACCAGGGAATAACCTTAACTTCCCCTTTGAGACCTCTTGTGTTGACTATTTGTCCGATTTCAAGTAAATCTTTCATATTATCCCCTTAAATTCAATTAAGAGGTTGCAAAAATACAACCTCTTAACAACGGTTTAAACTATTTCAACGGTAACCTTTTTGTTTTCATGGCTTGCAGCAGCCTTAACAACTGTGCGGATTGCTTTCGCAATTCTGCCCTGCTTGCCAATAACTTTACCCATGTCTTCATCAGCAACATGGAGCTCTAAAACAACAGCGGTATCATTAACGGTTTCTTTAACCAAAACCGCATCAGGATTAGAAACCATTGACTTTGCAATAAACTCTAAAAGTTCTTTCATAATGCAATTCTCCGTTTCAAACCAAAATTAAATAATGCCCTTGTTCTTTAAAAGGCGCTTAACTGTGTCAGTTGGCTGAGCACCGTTTGCAATCCATTTCTTAACTAACTCTGCATCAACTTCAACTGTTGCAGGTTCTGTTAAAGGATTGTAAGTTCCGAGCTGTTCAATGAATCTACCGTCTCTTGGGTATCTTGAATCTGCTACAACTACACGATAAAAAGGAGACTTTTTCGCTCCCATTCTTCTTAAACGAATTTTTACTGCCATAAGTAAAACCTCCAAATAAATATATAAATTTTAATAATTTTTCATAAGTTACATGGGAAATCTCATTTTCCCGAATCGGGCAAGCTGTTTGTTTGCCTTTCCCCCTGCAAATTGCTTCATCATCTTTTGCATCTGCTCAAATTGTTTTAAAAGCGCATTGACTTCATTCATCGAAGTTCCGCTTCCCTTGGCAATTCTCTCTTTGCGTTTCGGGGAAATTTTAACCCTGTTTTCTCTTTCCGAAGGTGTCATTGACTGGATAATTGCTTCGATATGCTTAAAGCGCTTATCGTCAAAATCAACGCCTTCTAGTGCCTTTGCGTTAACACCGGGTATCATTTTAACTATCTGGCTGAGAGGTCCCATATTTTTCATTTGACTCATCTGGTCTAAAAAGTCAGAATAAGTAAATGTCTGGGTTCTCATTTTCTTTTCAAGTTCAAGAGCTTTCTTTTCATCAAAAGCTTGTTCGGCTTTCTCAATAAGACCTAAAACATCTCCCATCCCTAAAATTCGGGATGCCATTCTGTCAGGATGGAAAACTTCAAGGTCTGTAAGTTTTTCGCCCATACCGCAAAATTTAATCGGCTTATTTGTAACGGCTCGGACGGAAATTGCAGCACCGCCTCTTGTGTCGCCGTCAAGCTTTGTTAAAACAACGCCGTCAATTTCAAGCTCATTGTTAAAGGTTTCGGCAACATTAACCGCATCCTGACCTGTCATTGCGTCAACAACAAGGAGAATTTCGTCAGGCTTAACCTCATCTTTTATATTTTTAAGCTCATCCATTAAAACTTCGTCAATATGAAGTCTTCCGGCTGTATCTATAATCAGAATATCATTTGAATGAAGTCTTGCATATTCAACAGCTTTTTGAGAAATATCAACAACATCTGTGCTTCCCTCTACTGTGAAAACAGGAATGTCAAGCTGACTTCCAACAACCTGCAACTGCTTAATTGCTGCTGGTCTGTAAACATCGCAGGCGCAAAGGAGAGGTCTTTTTCCTTGCTTTTTAAGAAGACCGCCAAGCTTTCCCGCCGTGGTTGTCTTACCAGCACCTTGAAGTCCTGCCATCATAATAATCGTAGGAGATTTCGGGCCGATTTTGATTTTTTCTTCTTTTTCGCCCATTAAGCGAATAAGCTCTTCATTAACAATCTTAATAACTTGCTGCGCAGGAGTTAAAGATTCCATAACCTCTGCACCGGCAGCTCTTTCGGAAACAGATTTGATAAAGTTTTTAACTACGAGAAAGTTAACATCGGCCTCTAAAAGAGCAAGTTTAACTTCACGCATAGCATCTTTTAAGTCTTTTTCGCTTACTTTACCTTTGCCGCGAAGCTTTTTAAAAGTGCTTTGCAGTTTATCAGCAAGACTTTCAAATGCCATATCATCAAACCCTTTCTAAAAATTGTCGTTTATATCAATAACAGTATCAATTATTTCGGCAAGTTTATTTTGGATGTCTTCTGGAATGTCTGCATTTTCAGTTAAAAGACTGACTTCTTTAAGCTTTTCCTTTATATCAAGAAATCTTCCGCAAAGTCCAAGTTTATCTTCCAGATCATAAAGGACCGTTTCCGCCCTTTTAATATTATCCCGAACGCCCTGCCTTGTTACTCCAACTATTTCAGAGATTTCAGCAAGGGATAAATCTTCATTATAATAAAGGTTAGCCGCTTCCTTTTGTTTGTCGGTCAAAACATTTCCGTAAAAGCTTAACAACAAGGAAATTTCAACATTTTTTTCCATAACAAACTCCAAAAAAATCGTATAGCTGTAAAGGGAATAAGCTTTACACCTATACGATTGTACTACAAAACCTCTATTTTGTCAATAACTTTTTTAAATTTTTCCGATTATTGCTTATCGTAGCCGCCTTTAACCATAACCAAAACATCGTTTTGTGCCATAATTCCTCTTCCGTCGGCCACAGGAACAATAAGCAAATGGTTAGATGGCATCTGAGTTCCGTTTGGTAAATCAACTCCGGCTGTTGTGTCTGCAAGTCCGCCTTTTTCCGTTGCAATAATAGTTGCGCTTCCCATTCTCAAAATGAGTTCAGTTCCATTTTCGCAAATTATCTTTTCCCCGGCAGAAAGCGAAATAACCTCAAAGCGCTCCGCTGTTACACTAACTCCCCCTGATACTTGCTTTTTAACCTCAGCCTTAACATAGTCTTCAAGCTCAGGCATAACCACAGAAGTTATGTAACTTTGTGTTATAAGCGGGTCATCCGCTGAGCCTGGGTTTGCAACAACCGGAACTGCCAGTGTCATAACAGCGCAAAGTCCAGCCACTATTCCTATTTTAATTCCTCTTGGTAATTTCATATTTTTCACCCTTTCGTATATTAAAGACCGAAACTTATTTCCAGAGCCTCATTAACTCTATTCATAAGTTCGCCGTCTAAATGTCCGATTTTCTCCTTTAACCGTTTTTTATCAATAGTCCTTATCTGCTCTGCTAAAACCACCGAATCTTTG
>JAFQRU010000122.1 GCA_017409915.1 Clostridia bacterium | reverse complement strand
GTGGGAATGGCAACATGCGGAATCGCAGCAGGAGCACGCCCGGTTTTGAGTGCCTTTTTAAAGGAAATTGAAAAGCGTAACCTTGCAAATGTTACCGTAACACAAACAGGTTGTATAGGTATGTGCCGTTTAGAGCCTATCGTTGAGGTTTATGTTCCTGGTCAGGAAAAAGTTACTTATGTTCATATGACAGAGGATAAGGTTGCAAAGATTGTTGCAGAACATATCATCAACCAGAAACCTGTTGCAGAATATTTAATTAAAGCAGAAGAATTATAGTTTAGGAGGACAAAAAGATGAATATATACAGATCTCATGTATTGATTTGTGGTGGTACAGGCTGTACTTCTTCAGGCTCAAAAAAGATTCAGGCTGAGTTTGAGAATCAGCTTAAAGCTAACGGCATTGAAAACGAAGTTAAAGTTGTTCAAACAGGTTGTTTCGGACTTTGTGCTCTCGGCCCGATTGTAGTTGTGTATCCGGAAGGTGCTTTCTACAGCCGTGTTGAGGTAGAAGACATTAAGGAAATTGTTGAAGAACATCTCTTAAAAGGCCGTATTGTTACAAGACTTTTATACCACGAAACTGTTGAAGAAGATGGTATTAAGTCAATTAACGAAACGAACTTCTACGCAAAGCAGAAGCGTGTTGCTCTTCGTAACTGTGGTGTTATAAACCCTGAAAACATTGATGAATATATTGCATCTGATGGTTATCAGGCACTTGCTAAGGTTCTTACTGAAATGACTCAGGAAGAAGTTATTCAGCTTATCAAGGATTCTGGACTCCGTGGCCGTGGCGGCGGTGGCTTCACAACAGGTATGAAATGGGACTTCACATACAAGGCACAGGGCGACCAGAAATATGTTGCTTGTAACGCCGATGAAGGTGACCCGGGTGCATTTATGGACCGTTCTATCTTGGAAGGCGACCCGCATTGTATTATTGAAGCTATGGCGATCGCAGGTTATGCAGTTGGTGCAAATCAGGGTTATATCTACATAAGAGCTGAATACCCGATTGCAGTTGACAGACTTAGAATTGCTATCAATCAGGCAAGAGAATATGGCTTGCTTGGTAAAGATATTTTTGGAACAGGCTTTGATTTTGACCTTGACATCCGTCTTGGTGCGGGGGCATTCGTTTGTGGTGAAGAAACAGCTCTTATTACATCTATTGAAGGTAAGAGAGGCGAGCCTCGCCCTCGTCCGCCATTCCCTGCTGTTAAGGGCCTCTGGGGCAAACCAACACTCCTTAACAATGTTGAAACTTATGCAAATGTTCCACAGATTATCTTAAATGGTGTTGATTGGTTCACATCTATGGGTACTGAAAAATCTAAGGGTACTAAGGTATTTGCTCTTGGCGGTAAGATAAACAACACAGGTCTTGTTGAAATTCCTATGGGAACAACACTTCGCGAAATTATCGAGGAAATCGGTGGCGGTATTCCTAATGGTAAGAAATTTAAGGCAGCTCAGACAGGTGGTCCTTCCGGTGGATGTATCCCTGCTCACCTTATTGACACTCCAATTGACTACGATTCTCTTATTGAAATCGGCTCAATGATGGGAAGTGGTGGTCTTATCGTTATGGACGAAGACAACTGTATGGTTGACATCGCTAAATTCTTCCTTGAATTTACAGTTGATGAATCCTGCGGTAAATGTACTCCTTGCCGTATAGGAACAAAGAGACTTTATGAACTCTTAGAAAAGATTACTGATGGTAAAGGAACAATGGAAGACCTCGACCGTCTTGAAGAACTTTGTTACACAATCAAGAATTCTTCACTTTGCGGACTTGGTCAGACTGCTCCAAACCCGGTTCTCAGCACACTCAGATACTTCCGTGACGAATATATTGCCCATGTTAAGGATAAGACTTGTCCTGCTGGCGTATGTAAGAAGCTTGTTAAATACGAAATCGTTGCTGACAAGTGTAAGGGATGTAGCCTCTGTGCCAGAAAGTGTCCTGTTGGCGCTATTTCCGGCGAGATTAAGTCTCCATTCGTAATTGACCCAGACAAGTGTATTAAGTGTGGCGTATGTATTGAAAGCTGTAAGTTTGGCGCTATTGAGAAACATTAAGGAGGAACTTTTGCTATGGAAAATGTAAATATTAAGATAAACGGACAAAGCTTAAGCGTTCCGGCAAATTATACAATCCTTCAAGCAGCAAAGGAAGCGAACATTGACATTCCAACTCTTTGTTACTTAAAGGATCTCAGCGAAACAGGTTCTTGTAGAATGTGTGTCGTTGAAATCAAGGGAGGAAGAGCTCTTCAGGCAGCTTGTGTATATCCAGTATCTGAAGGTCTTGAAGTTTTAACAAACACTCCAAAAGTCAGAGCGGCAAGAAAAGCAACTCTTGAACTTATTTTATCAAACCACGACAGAAAGTGCTTAACTTGCGTTAGAAACCAGAACTGTGAGCTTCAGACACTTTCTGAAGATTTAGGTATTACAGATATTGCTTATGAGGGAGAAATGAGTGAATACACAATTGATGAACTTTCTCCATCAATTGTTAGAGATAACAATAAGTGTGTTCTTTGTCGTCGTTGCGTAAGCGTATGTAAAAACATTCAGACAGTTTCTGTTATTGATGCAACAGAAAGAGGCTTTAAGACAACAATTGCTTCTCCTTTCAATAAATCACTTGGCGAAGTTCCTTGTGTAAACTGCGGTCAGTGTATCGCTGCTTGTCCTGTTGGTGCACTTCGTGAAAAGGACAATACAGAAGATGTTTGGGCTGCTATTGCAGATGAAGACAAGTATGTCGTTGTTCAGATAGCTCCTGCTGTTCGTGCTGCTCTTGGCGAAGAATTCGGTTACCCGATTGGAACTGCTGTAACAGGTCAGATGGCTGCTGCTCTTCGCAGAATGGGATTTGACAAAGTATTTGACACAGATACTGGTGCAGACCTTACAATTATGGAAGAGGGAACAGAATTTATTAACAGACTCAAAAACGGTGGCAAGCTTCCGCTTATCACATCTTGTAGCCCAGGTTGGATTAAGTTCTGTGAACATAACTTCCCTGACTTTATTGAAAACCTTTCAAGCTGTAAGTCACCTCACCAGATGTTTGGTGCAGTAATTAAGTCTTACTATGCTGAAAAGATGGGTATCGACCCTGCTAAGATAGTAGTTGTTTCAGTTATGCCATGTATTGCGAAGAAATTCGAAGCAGGCAGACCTGAAATGGAAGCTAAATACCGTGATGTTGATTTTGTTATCTCAACTCGTGAGCTTGCAAGAATGATTAAGCAGGCTGGTATCAGATTTGCTGAGCTTCCTGAAGAAAAGTTTGACAATCCGTTTGAAGAAGCAACAGGCGCTGGTGTTATCTTCGGTGCAACAGGCGGTGTTATGGAAGCTGCTCTTAGAACTGTAACAGAAATCTTAGAAGGCAAGAGCTTCGATAAGGTTGAATATGAAGCAGTTCGTGGAACAGAAGGTATCAAGGAAGCAACTTTAACAGTTGCAGGAACAGAAGTTAAAATTGCTGTTGTTTCAGGTCTTGGTAATGCAAGAAAGCTCTTAAATGATATAAGAGAAGGCAAAGCAAATTACCACTTTATCGAAATCATGGCTTGTCCTGGCGGATGTGTAACAGGCGGTGGTCAGCCAATCGTATCTGCAAAGGCTCAGGCTGAATGTGATGTTAAGGCACTTCGTGCTGCTGCTCTTTACAGCGAAGATGAGAGAGCAACTCTCAGAAAGAGTCACGAAAATCCTGATATTAAGCTTCTTTATTCTGAGTTCTTTGGCGAACCGGGTAGCCACAAGGCACACGAACTTCTCCATACTCACTATACAGAAAGACCAAAATTCTAAAATAAAAGGC
>JAFQRU010000121.1 GCA_017409915.1 Clostridia bacterium | reverse complement strand
TCTATGGCAAGATAGGTATTCGCAAGAGTCTGAGCTTCAATACCCTGAGCCGCATCAACAACCAAAATTGCCCCCTCGCAAGCAGCAAGGCTTCGGGAAACCTCATAGTTAAAGTCAACATGCCCCGGAGTGTCAATTAAATTGAGGACATACTCCTCGTTATCCTTCGCCTTATGGATAAGCTTAACGGCACGAGCTTTAATGGTTATTCCCCTCTCCCGTTCAAGCTCCATATTATCAAGAATCTGGGCCTGCATCTCACGCTGAGTAAGCACCCCTGTTTTCTCCAAAAGGCGGTCAGCCAAGGTTGACTTCCCGTGGTCAATATGTGCAATTATTGAAAAATTTCTTATTCTTTTTTGATAATCGTTCATTAGCTTTTTCCTTCCGCATATTATCCCTTAAATTATATAATATTTCTGCCCTATTGTCAACTATAAGCCGTCAAAAAAGGGACTTTGACAAGGTGTCAAAGTCCCTATTGTTTTTAGTTTAATATTCCTCTCCCGCCAACCTCTTCGTATTTTCTCATAACACGATTTTTGAGATTTTTATTTTCAGGTCGGGACAGGGTTTTATCTTCCCCGATAATCTCCTCAGACGCCATTTGCGCCATTTTAAGAATTTCCATATCTTCTGCTAAATTGGCGATTTTAAGTTCAGGAAGACCGTGCTGCCTAACCCCGAAAAATTCGCCCGGCCCACGAAGAAGCAAATCCTTTTCAGAAATCTTAAATCCGTCGTTTGTCTCCTGCATAATCTTCATTCTCTCTTTTGCGATTTCTCCGCTTGATTTATTGAACATTATGCAAAAGGCCTCATGCTCTCCTCGCCTTATTCTTCCCCGGAGCTGATGGAGCTGGGAAAGGCCGAATCTCTCCGCATTTTCAATGACCATAACCGTTGCATTGGGGACATCCACCCCAACTTCAATTACGGTTGTTGAAACCAAAATATCCGTTTCGCCCTTAGAAAATCTCTCCATAACGGCGTCTTTTTCTTTTGCTTTCATTTTGCCGTGGATAACATCGATATTATAGTTTTTAAAGCTTCCCGCCTTTAAGCTTTCAGCATATTCAACCGCCGCTTTTGCAGTTAAGAGCTCGCTTTCCTCAACCAAGGGGCAGACAATATAAACCTGACGACCCTCGGCGATTTTTGAGGCGATAAACTTATTGACTCTCGCTCTCATATTCTCCCCGACAGCGAAAGTCTGGACCTCTTTTCGTCCGGGAGGGAGCTCGTCAATTACGGAAACATCAAGGTCGCCGTATAAAATCAGGGAAAGTGTTCTTGGTATGGGGGTTGCTGTCATAACAAGAGTATGAACATTTTTGCCCTTTTCCGTAAGTGTCGCTCTTTGCTTAACGCCAAAACGGTGTTGCTCGTCAGTTACCGCAAGGGCAAGGTTTTTGAAATTGACATTCGCCGTTAAAACCGCATGGGTTCCAACAACAATATCAATTTCGCCACTTGCTATTTTTTCTAAAACTATGGTTTTTCCCTTGCTTTTTCCGCCAACTAAAAGGGCAACCTTGACCCCCATATTCTCAAACATTTTAGTAAAGCTCTTATAGTGTTGCTTTGCCAGAATTTCCGTCGGGGCAATCATCGCCCCCTGATAGCCTGAACGGACAGCGCTAAACATTGCCGCCGCCGCAACAACGGTTTTACCCGAGCCAACATCTCCCTGAACAAGTCTGTTCATGGGAACATTCTTTTTAAGGTCGGCGCAAATTTCGTTTATAACCCTTTTCTGCGCCCCAGTAAGCTCAAAAGGCAGAGATTTCGCAAGTTCCCCTATGCATTTAACATCCGAAAAAGGCTCGGCGGTGTAGTTCTTTCTGTCCCCTTTTAAAATCTGGATGCCCGTCTGCATAACAAGAAGTTCCTCAAAGGCAAGGGAATACTTTGCTCTTTTAAAGCTGTCAAAATCCTCAGGAAAATGAATTTCCCGCATAGCTTTTTCCGTATCTAAAAGAGCGCATTTTTTCGCAATTTTCTCCGGAACAGTATTGGGGATTTTGTCTTCAAGATTCTCAATGGCGTTCTCAATGGCAGAGCGGAGCATATACTGGGAAATTCCTGCGCAAAGAGGATAAATTGGGACAATTCTTCCCGTCTTCTTCCCTCCGCCGTCATATTTTTCAACAACGGGATTTACCATTTCCGCATTTCTGCCTCTGTATGTAGCCTCCCCGAAAAAGACAAACTCTCTGTCTCCCCGGAGCTGATTTTCAATATATTTTGCGTTGAACCAGGTTATTTTCATAATCCCTGTTCCGTCTGAAACCGTGGCCTGAGTTACCATAAGGCCGTTTTTGCTCCTGAAAGAGCGGGGGAGGGCAGTTATGCGCCCCAAAATGCACACCTTTTCCCCGTCAATAAGGTCGCAGATATTCTTAATATCAGACCTGTCTTCATAGTCTCTGGGCAGATGATAAAGCAAATCGGAAACAGTTTTAATGCCCAATTTTTCAAAGGTTTTTGCTCTTTTTTCGCCAACGCCACGGACAAATTGAACGCTGTCCTCCATTTTCACTTTAAATCACCTCCCTTAAAAGTAAACGGCACAGGATTCCCCATGCCGTCAAAAATTATTCAACAGAAACAATATAATAGTATACCGGCTGGCCACCATAATAAAGGGCCACATCCATATCCTTATATTTCTCTTCAAGCTCTTCCAAAAGAGCGTTTGCATCGTCTTCTGATACTTCCTCGCCGTAATAAACAGAGATAACTCCGCTGTCCTCAGTAACCAAGCTGTCAATAAGCTCAACTGTGCAAGACGGAAGGTCGTCTCCAACAACTTCAATTCCGTTTGGAGAGAGTCCCATAATGTCGCCTTCGTGGATTTCCACTCCGTCAACCTCTGTATCTCTTGCTGCAAAGGTAAGCTGTCCGCAAGTAACGCCACTTGCCATTCCCATCATATTTTCCGCATTCTCCTCAGGAGAAAGACTTTCATCAAAGCCCATAATAGCGGAAATTCCTGTTGGAATGTTCTTGGTTGGAAGAACGATAACATTTTTCTTTGTAAGAGCGTCAACCTGCTCTGCCGCAAGAATTATATTCTTGTTATTTGGAAGAACGAAGACATTTTCAGCGTCAACTTTCTCAACGGCGTCCAAAATATCCTGAGTGCTTGGGTTCATTGTCTGGCCGCCTTCAACCATAGCGTCAGCGCCAAGACTTTTGAAAATTTCAGAAAGTCCGTCCCCTGCTGCAACCGCAACAAAGCCGTACTTTTTAAGTTCTTTTTCTTCCTGCGCCTCAGCCTCTTTTTCAGCCTTATCGTCGTGCTGATACTTCATATTATCAATTTTGAGGTTAGTAAGCTCCCCAAGTTTTATCGCCTCTTCAATAACTCTGCCCGGATGGTTTGTATGAATATGCACCTTAACGATTTCATCGTCTTCGATAACCAGCATACAGTCCCCTAAGTTTTCAATGGCCGCAGTAAACTGAGCTGTTTTTCTGTCGGCTTTTTTATTGATTAAAAACTCTGTGCAGTATAAAAATTTGATTTCTGTTTTAACTTCTGCAATCGTCTTGGAAGAAGTCGTTTCTCCCTCTTCGCTTTCAATGGCTTTACCCTCTCTGAGCGCATAAATAAGGCCCTCAAAAAGAGTCATAACCCCCTGGCCGCCTGCGTCAACAACCCCTGCCTGCTTTAAAACAGGGAGCATATCGGGAGTTTTCGCAAGGCTCTCATTCCCCTTTTCATAAAGGGCAAACAAGAATTCGTCAGCCTCGCTGTAATTTCCATAGCTTTCTTCCGCAAATTCTGCCATCTGGCGAACAACTGTCAAAATTGTTCCCTCTGTCGGCTTCATAACCGCGTCATAAGCGGATTTTTTCGCCATAACAGCGGCATTTTTTATAACCTCAACAGAGAGTTCCTCTGCCTCATCAACACCTTTATAAATACCCCTTATAATCTGGGATAAAATAACGCCTGAGTTTCCTCTTGCATTGCGAAGTGCCGCCTTGGATAAAGCCTTAACCAGCGCCGAGCAAGTCTCTTCTTCAAGAGAAATACTGCCAAGTGCTCCGCTGAAAGTCATACTCATATTTGTCCCCGTGTCGCCGTCTGGAACAGGGAAAATATTAAGGTCATTTATGGCCTTTTTGTTGTTTTTAAGATTATTCGCGGCAGATTTTAACATAAGAGCCAAAAGCTCTGCATTTATTGTCTTCATTTACACACCTCTTATTGTTTACTCTCTGACACCCTCAATAACAACCGTAACATCTCCGACTTCCATACCGATTGCTTCTTCAACATGATATTTCACGCTACTCTGTATGGTTTCGCCGATTGAACGGAGATTAACTCCATAGCCAACAATTATATGAAGGGAAATATTTATAACATTTTCTTCAATTCTTACTTTTATTCCCTTATCGATATTCTCTATTTTAAGAAGCTTTGCAACGCCGTCTTTACCGCTTTTTGCCGCCATTCCCACAACGCCATAGCAGGAAGTCGCCGAGAACCCCGCAAGCTTTGCAATTACAGTGCTTGAAACACTGACTCTTCCGCGTTCATTTTCTCTTATTGCTGCCATAAAAATCACGCCTTTCAAAAGATATATTAAGTGGAATTATATTCATTATTTCACATAAATATAATACCTTATTTTTATAGTTTGGTCAAGTATTTTCTTAAATATCCTTATTCCTTCTCAGAAAGTGGTCCGTAACCCGGTTTTATATATAAAGTTTCCTCTTTATCCATAATTTCAGGCTTATATACAGTTTCCATCCACTCGCTTGGCTCATAATCCTCAATGGCAACAGAAAAATGCTCCGCCCCTCTTCCTGTAATGCGGGTTGCTTCTTCCAAAATTTTCTGAGCAAACTCTTTCTTTTCTTCCTCTGTTCTTCCTTTATACCATTTAACAACTATATGTGGCATCTAATTTTCCTCCTTAAATTCAATATTATCAAGCTGAGAGCGAAGGCTCATTTTAAAAGACTCGATGTATTCTCTTCTAAGCACCGCTTGTTCCTCTTTTTCCGCCTCTGTAAGCCCATCTTCCCTTGATTTTCTTGCAAGTTCATTTATTCTTTCAATTTTCTTTTTATCCATTATTCCGCCTCCCCAGGTATTGGCTTTATCTCTATTTTGTATTTGTCATAAAAATATTTTTTATTCGCTTTTTTATGCCCTATAATTTTGGAAACCTCTGATTTTCCGCAAGGAATCTCCCCGTTAAAATCCCCTTGGGCAATCATTTTTTCAATCTTCCTCCGCCAGATATACCCCTCGGCAATCTCGCCGAAAGCAGGGTGGTATGGACCTTTTATAACGCTTCCGTTTTTTAAGTCCTCGCTTTCGTGGAGACCTATCCTTAAAATTTTAACGCCTTTCTCCCTGAAAAGCTCAATAATCACGGACGCAATCTCCGCCGCTTTTTCTAGGGGATATGGCTCGTAATCCATTTTTTCGAGTGCCGTTCCCGATAAAACCAAAGTTGGATAAATCCTTGTTGAGTCGGGATTTAATGCGATTATATCCTTTGCGGTTTTTATATCCTTTTCCCTGTCTGAGCCATACATTCCAATCATCATTTGAAGACCCAACGAAAAGCCTTTTTCCTTTATCATTTTCGAGGCTTTTACGGTATCATCAAAGGTATGTCCTCTGCGGTTTACTCTAAGGACATCATCGTCAGAGCTTTGAGCACCAAGTTCAATCTCCGTAACGCCGTATTTTTTAAGAAGGTCCAAAATCTCCTCAGAGATATAGTCGGGGCGTGTTGAAAGCCTTATTCCGTCTACTTTGCATAAAAACTTATTCGCCACCTTCAAAAATTCTTCCTGCAAGGAAAGGTCAAGGCCCGTAAAACTTCCTCCGAAAAATGCAATCTCTATTTTGGCATTTTCTTCGGTGGTTTCAAGGTATTTTGCAATCATTTCCTCGGCTTTCTGAGGGGTCATATCCGAGTCTTTCCCCGTTATCTTTTTCTGATTACAAAAGGCACAGTCATTAGGACAGCCTAAATGCGGAATGAAAATCGGCAGATTATATTTTCTTATGTTTTTCATTTCCTCGTTGCCCTCATAAAAGCTTCTTTTGCCGCCATTTGCTCGGCCTCTTTCATGCTCTTGCCCGTTCCCTCGCCCATAACGACGCCGTCAACCATAACGGCAACGGAAAATGTAGGGTTGTGGTCAGGGCCTTTTCTTTCTTTAAGCTTATATGAAACCATACCTCTGCGTTTTTCTTTCTTCTGGTAATAGCTTTGAAGCTCCGATTTGTAGTTTGTCAAATCAGCCGGTTTTATATCCTCGAAATCGTCTTTAAAGACAGAGAGAATCCATTTCTGGGCCTCTTCGATTCCGCCGTCATAAAAAATTGCCCCTAAAAGAGCCTCAAAGGTATCACAAAGAATTGATGCTTTATACTGGCCGTTACTTTTCGATTCGCTTTTGCCGAAAATAATCCCTTCTGAAAGTCCCATTTCCTCAGCCTTTTGAGATAAAGACTTTTCGCAGACCAAGGCCGCCCTCATCTGAGTTAAATCACCCTCGTCGGCATCTTTATAAACCTCATAAAGCTTTTTTGCAACAACAAAGGACAAAATACTGTCCCCCAAAAATTCAAGACGCTGGTTGCTTTCTATATTATTTTCGTTTGCATAAGAAATATGAGTAAAGGCGCGTTTTAAAAGCTCTTTATCTTTAAATTCATAGCCGATATTCATAATCTCCACCTCGCTCATACTTTATTAAAAGAATGAGCGGACAAAAATTCTTGCCCGCCCCATTTGCTCTCTAAAATTAATTTCTTTCCTTTATGTATTCAACAATATCTCCGATTGTTGAAATGTTGCCGGCTTCATCGTCGTCGATTTCAATTTTGAATTCGTCCTCTAAAGCCATCATAAGTTCAACGATGTCTAAGGAGTCAGCTTCAAGGTCATCATTGAAAGATGAGTCCATTGTAATATCACTTTCATCAATACCAAGCTGTTCAGCAACAACAGCTCTGACTGTTTCAAAAATATCCATTAAAATAATCCTCCCTTAAAGTAAAGACTTTTTATTTCTCTCATACAATATCATATTTTACCATATAAGTCAAGAAATTTTTATTTGAAACTGAGGAGTCCCCAATTTTTCTTTAAATAGTCAAATCCTGATATGAGAGTAAGAAGCACCATAACAGCAACAAGAACTGTCATAACCGCACAAGGAATAACAATTCCAAAGTCCTGCAAGATAAGGTCAACCATAACCAAAACGATAACCCCTATCTGCGCAACTGTTTTGGACTTTCCGCCCATACTTGCCGCAATAACTGTGTTATCGGTTAAGGCAATCATTCTAATTCCCGTAACAATAAGTTCACGGGCGATGATGATTATAACTGCCCAGCCCGGAAGATAAGGAACGCCTTTTTCAACGAAACAGATAAGTGCCGAAATAGTTAAAAGCTTATCTGCAAGAGGGTCAGCAAGCTTTCCAAAGCTTGTTACCTGGTTATTCTTTCTTGCAAGATGGCCGTCAAGCTGGTCAGTAACTGCCGCTATAACAAAAACCAAAAGCGCCCAAATCATATTATATGGGATAAATGAAACTTCAAACAAAACAACAAAAATTGGTATGAGTATGATTCTGAGTAGTGTAAGCTTATTAGGTAAATTCATAATTTCTCCTCACTTTCAATCTTCTTTATATTCCGTGCCGAAAAGGTCAAACGCCATTGCTTGCTCAATTTTAACCTTAACCATTTCCCCTTCGGGAATTCGTCTTTCCGCCTTAAAAAAGACCTTGCCGTCAATTTCAACGCTGTCGCTATATGTTCTGCCGTAATGGCTTTTAATAATTTCGTCAAAACCTTCAACTAAAACAGTCTGAACTGTGCCCACTTTCTGCTCTGAAAGTTCTTCGGAGATTCCCTCCTGCAAGAGCATAATTTCATCCTGTCTGTCAAGCTTTTTGTCCTGGCCTATCTGCCCGGAAAGTCTTGCCGCCGGAGTTCCTTCCTCCTGTGAATACGCAAAAACGCCAAGGCGGTCAAACCTTGCCTTTTCAACAAATTCATAAAGCTCTGAAAACTCCTCTTCCGTTTCAGAGGGGAACCCGGCTATAAGGCTTGTTCTTAAAGTAACATCAGGAATTCTTGCCCGAAGCTTTTCAATAAGACTTTCAAGTTGCGCCTTATTTGTTCTTCTTCCCATAAGCTTTAAAATTCTGTCGTTTGCGTGCTGGATTGGAATGTCCAGATAATTTAAGACCTTCTCCTCACTTGCAATAACATCAATAAGCTCGTCTGTTATAAGTTCGGGATAGAGATAGTGAAGTCTTATCCACGAAACTTTATCAATCTTGCAAAGTTCTTTCAGTAACTGCGGGAGCTTATATTCTCCGTATAAATCAATGCCGTATCTTGTTGTATCCTGAGCGATAACAATAATTTCTTTTGCTCCGCCATCGGCAAGAGATTTTGCCTCCGCCACAACATCTTCTATCTTACGGCTTCTGTATTTTCCTCTTATATAGGGAATAGCACAGTAGGTGCAACGGTTGTCGCAACCCTCGGCAATTTTGAGATATGCCGTATATTTTGGAGTTGATAAGCTTCTGGGAAGTCCCTCGCAGATTGTTTCCGCTCCGTCACAACGGCAGATTCCTCTTTTTTCTTCTGCCTCTTTTATGATTTCGACAATATTTTGAAAATCATTTGTTCCGATAACCGCGTCAACCTCAGGGATTTCACTTAAAAC
>JAFQRU010000003.1 GCA_017409915.1 Clostridia bacterium | reverse complement strand
CCTCTTCATCGGTGTCGTCATAGTGATAGTCAAGACCTACCTCTCCGATTGCAACAACCTTTTCGTGTTTTGCAAGAGTGCGGAGCGTGTCTATGTCGTCATTCGTCATTCCCTTGGTTTCGCTTGGATGAACGCCGACGGTTGCATAAACAAAATCGTATTTTTCAGCCAGAGCAACGCTCTCCTTTGAGGTTTTAATGCTTGAACCGATGTTGTTTATATATGCCACCCCGTTTTTATGGGCGTTTATTAACATTTCGTCTCGGTCAGCATCAAACTGGCTGTCGTCATAGTGGGCGTGGGAATCGTAAAGCATCATTTCTCACCCCCGTAAAGAAGATTATAAAGAGTTGGGGAGAAATTAAATTCTTTCATAAGTGCTTCTGCCTCTGCCCGTGCTTTGTCCCTTGTTTTTTGAGGGATATTGGTTTTCCTTGCCCTGATTAAAATATTCTTGGGCGAGTGAGCCATATCAACAAACTCCATAAGCTCGGTTTTATATCCTTGGGCGGTTAAAAGATTTCCCCTGATTGCGTCTGTTGCAAGAGCGGAGAAGCGCTCCTTAATAAGACCGTAGCGGGAGAAAATTTCAAAGGTTTCAGGCTTAATCTGTGAGTTAAGTTCATGCTGACAGCAGGGGACGGATAAAATTGTGTCACAATCCCACTTTACTGCGTTGTAAAGAGCAAAGTCTGTTGCTGTGTCGCAGGCGTGGAGAGTTATAATCATATCCACTTTCCCTGTGAACTTAAATGTCCCGATGTCCCCCGTCTCAAAACGGAGCTTTTTGTAGCCGTATTTTTCAGAGAGGGCGTTGCAGTTTTTAATAACATCCTCTTTAAGGTCAAGACCGATAATCTCCGCATCAATCTCTGCAATATTAACAAGGAAATGATAGAGAATAAAAGTAAGATATGATTTTCCGCAACCAAAATCTAAGATGGTCATTTTCTTCTTGTCGCCCAACACATCTTTGACAATTTCCGTAAAGCGATTTATCTGTTTGTATTTATCATACATAGAATGGACGATTTTTCCCTCTTTGGTAAAAATCCCAAGGTCAACAAGTGGAGGAATTGCTTCCTTTAATATATAGTGCTTCTCTCTATTATGATTTTCCTCTGCTTTTGCCCCGCCTTTTTGGGTAAGAAGTGTGGCCTTTCCCTTTTTGGAAACTTTGATGAGAAAATGCCTGTCATCGCTCCAAAAATCGAACTGCTTATAGTCAGGGGCAATTTCCTTTAAAAATTTTAAAAGCTCGTCGCGGGTTAAATTTTCCGTAAAGGCTTGTTTTTGGGTAAACTTTTCGACCTGATAAAGAGTTTTTACCTTATTTATATTAACCCTCTTAAAGACAGCAGAAGATAAGGGGTTACTTATAACCCCTTTTGAAACTGCACTATTAAAAATGTCATTTAAGTAATTTGTTATCATTTAAAAATTCCTCGATTCTGTCAAGTGCACGAGATATATTTTCAACTGAATAAGCATAAGAGCAACGGATAAAGCCTTCTCCGCTTTCCCCGAAAGCGTTCCCGGGAACAACGGCTACCTTCTTTGAATAGAGAAGCTTTTCAACAAACTCCTCAGAAGAAAGTCCTGTTGCTTTAATTGATGGAAAGGCATAGAATGCGCCCTCAGGCTCAAAACATTCAAGTCCCATAGCGTTAAATCTTGAAACGATGAGATTTCTGCGCTTGTTATATTCTGAGCACATATATTCGATATCATTATCTCCCTTTTCAAGAGCAGAAACTGCCGCATACTGAGCTGTTGTAGGTGCAGACATAATTGCATATTGATGCACCTTTGTCATAGCTTTTATAATGTCAGGATGACCGCAGGCATAGCCCAGACGCCAGCCTGTCATAGCGTAAGCCTTTGAAAAACCGCTTACCAAAACAGTTCTCTCTGCCATTCCCTCTAAGGATGCAATTGATATATGCTTTTTGCCATAGGTAAGCTCTCCGTAAATCTCGTCAGAGATAACCATAAGGTTTGCTTCCTTTATAACAGGAACGAGTGCCTCTAAATCGGCTTTTTCCATAATCCCACCTGTCGGGTTGCTTGGATAAGGAAGAACCAGAACTTTGGTTTTAGGGGTTATAGCTTTTTTAAGCTCCTGGGGAGTGAGCTTGAATTTATTCTCAGCTTTTGTCTTAATAGTAACGGGAACGCCGCCTGCCAGAGCCGTTATAGGCTTATAACAAACAAAGCTTGGCTCGGGGATTAAAACCTCGTCCCCCGGATTTAAAACTGTTCTTAAAAAGAGGTCAATTGCCTCGCTTCCTCCAACGGTTATGAGGACCTGAGAAAGCCCGTCATAGTTAAGATTGAATCTGCGTTTTAAATAAGATGCAACAGCAAGGCGAAGCTCTTTAAGACCTGCGTTTGATGTGTAATGAGTCTTTCCTTTTTCAAGGGAATAGATACCTTCGTTGCGGATATGCCACGGGGTAACAAAGTCAGGCTCGCCCACACCAAGAGAAATAGCATCTTTCATTTCTGCCGCAATGTCGAAAAATTTGCGGATTCCTGATGGTGGAATAGCAGAAACAGACCTATTTATAAAACTTGCGGGGTTAAAACTCATAGGGACATTACCTCCCTGTCATCTTCTTTTTGCACTGTTAAAATATTTCCGTCATTTTTATAGCGCTTTAAAACAAAGTGGGTCGCTGTTGAAATAACAGCATCCATTGTTGCAAGATGCTGGGATACGAAAAGGGAAATATCTTTGAGATTGTCCCCTTCAACAGTTACGCCGAAATCATAGCTTCCGCTCATAAGGTTAAGGGCGGTAACTTCCGGATATTGATAAATTCTCTCTGCAATACGGTCAAAACCCTGATTTCTCTGAGGAGTAACTTTAAGCTCTATGTAAGCCGTAACACGATTGGTTGAATTGACTTTATCCCAGTTGATAATCGCGCCGTATCCTAAAATTGTTCCGTCTTTTTCAAGATTATCTATAATCTCCGCGGCGGCCGCCACAGAAATGCCGTGCATGGCGGCAAGTTCTTCCAAAGAAAGTTTGCAGTTTTTATGCAAGGAGTTGATAATGTCATTATAAAGTTTTTGGTTTTTCATAGCAAGTGCCTCCGTTTTGAATTTTTTCATTAATATAATATTTATACAAAAAAATATAACACAAAAAACACAAAAGGTCAACAGAAATTAGTGTAATTGCAGGAATATGGAAAAATTTTTTGCAAAATATGTTCAAAAAAGAAGTTTTATTTTGGGACCGGCTTCCTTTAGGGCGAAGACTAAGGGCGTAAAAAACACCTTTTTGTAAAAAATGATAAATTTTTCCGCTTTAGGCTCTGTCGATTTGTGCAAACAGTATATCTTGGAAAAATCAAAAGTGAAACCCTGAAAAACCGCGTGGTTACAGGCTTTTTTGAGGCTGGTTGGAAAATAGTTATACAAAATTACCAAAAAGGAAATCAAATTTTGTGCATTTGTCCTCTATGCAAAAAGGGCGTTTTATGTTAGAATAACAAAGTAGTATGAAAATTTATGCATAGGAGGCATTTAAATATGGCAGGTTTAAGTTTCAAAAATATTTATAAAACTTATGAAGGCGGTTTTACAGCCGTTAAAGACCTCAATCTTGAAATTGCAGATAAGGAATTCGTTGTTTTGGTTGGTCCATCCGGATGTGGTAAGTCAACTACTCTCAGAATGGTTGCCGGCCTTGAAGAAATTACTTCTGGTGAACTTTATATTGGCGACACAGTAGTTAATGAAGTTGCTCCAAAGGATAGAGATATTGCGATGGTTTTCCAGAACTACGCTCTTTATCCTCATATGACTGTTTTTGACAATATGGCATTCGGCCTTAAACTCAGAAAGGTTCCAAAGGATGAGATTAAAGCTAAGGTTATGGAAGCTGCTCAGATTCTTGGAATTGAACACCTTTTAGAGAGAAAGCCAAAGGCTCTCTCCGGTGGTCAGAGACAGCGTGTTGCTCTCGGTCGTGCTATCGTTCGTGATCCAAAAGTATTCCTTTTGGACGAACCTCTTTCTAACCTTGATGCAAAGCTTCGTGTTCAGATGCGTGCTGAAATCGGCAAGCTCCACAGAAAGCTTGAAACAACATTTATCTATGTAACACATGACCAGACAGAAGCTATGACAATGGGATCTAGAATCGTTGTTATGAAAGACGGCGTTATGCAGCAGGCTGCAAGCCCAATGGAAATCTATAACGAACCTGCAAATATGTTCGTTGCAGGCTTTATCGGAAGCCCACAGATGAACTTTATCTATGTTACTCTCGTGAAAGAAGCTGACGGCGTATATCTTGTTAACGATAACTTCAAGGTTAAGCTTCCTGATGGAAAGGCAAACCGTCCTGAACTTGCTGAATATATCGGTAAGGAAGTTGTTATGGGTATAAGACCTGAAAACATCTTTGACGATGAAGCTCATATTGCGGCTGCTCCTGATTGTAAGCTTTCTGCATTAGTAACACATACAGAAATGATGGGTGCTGAAACATATCTCTACCTTGCTGTTGGCGAAAAGAACATTATCGCAAAGGTTAACCCAAGAACAACAGCTAAGCTTGACGAAACAATTGATATCGTATTCGATAACAATAAGATTCATATTTTCGACAAGGAAACAGAAGTTACAATTCTTAACTAATCTTAAAAAGATTTGCCCTTGACTCATTTGAGTCAAGGGCTTTTTTGTTATAAAAAATCAAAACAGGGGGAAATTAAGAATAGGAGGGATAAAAAATGAATGAAATAACAAGACAAAACTTTGATGATTTTATAAACTCTGAAAAGACAATTCTCATAGACTTCTGGGCGCCATATTGTGGGTATTGCAAGCAAATTGCTCCTATTGTTGACGAAATCGCAGAGGAAATGAGCGAGAAAATTAAAGTTGGCAAGGTAAATATCGAAAAGGAACTTGACCTTGCCAGAAAATTCGGAGTAAAAAGCATTCCCTATCTTGCGGTTATAAAAAATAAAGAGGTAGTAAAATCTGCAATAGGCTTTATGAATAAGAGAGAAATTATGGAGCTTCTTAATTAAAATATGAAATATGCCCACGGCTTTTTGCCGTGGGCATTAATTATATAAAAGAACTTGCTTTTTTGGGGGGATTGTGTTAGAATATGAAGTAAGCTATCGCTAATGAAAAGGCGGAGCCGACAACTAAGAAAGGAGCAAATGGTATATTAAAATATATCATTTAATAATTGATATGGCTTTTTTTATGGAAGAATTAACAGTTAAGGAAATGGAAGGCGTAATGGAGAAAACCAAAACGGTTATTATCCCGGTTGGTCTCCCTGAACAGCACGGATTTCATCTCCCTCTCAGCACAGATATTTTAAACGCGGTAATCCCTCCCCGTATTGCAGGAGATAGACTTAATGCGGTTGTTGCCCCGTCGGTTAACTATTGCTTTTCCGGCGGCGAGCTTATGGGAACAATAAATGTAAGCCCTAACGCATTTGGAATTTATATGTCCGAAATTTGCAGCGAATTTATCCGTTTAGGATTTAAGAATATTGTTATTTTATTGGGACACGGCGGTTCGGAAAACACAGACGCTTTAAGAAATACCTTGCAGATGCTCCTTCGCCGAGACAAAGAGAGAACAAAAGATGTTGCAATTGCTATGATGGATGTTCAGGAGTTATCTCCTACTGGTATGAAGGCAGTTGAAGAACACGACTATCACGCAGGACTTATTGAAACATCCAATATGCTCTATTGGAGACCTGATATGGTTAGGAGCGAAATTGTTCTTGACAAGCCGGAAATTGCTGAGAATTTGAGAACTGACCCTGATTGGTATGCACTCCACGAAAAGGTGGTTGACAATCCTTTCGTAATAGAAAGAGTTCAGCAGAGAGAAGAAATAAAGGTCGGCGTTATGGGATATCCCGAAAAGGCAAATCGTGAGCTTGGGGAAAAGGTAAGCGGAGAAATTGTTGATAATCTGGTTGCTTTGGTTGACTCCCTTGAAAAAAGACTTTCAAAATAAAATATACCCACGGCAAATTTTTGCCGTGGGTATTTAAATATCTAAAAATAAAAGAAATGTTTGCTTTTTCGGGAAAAGTGTGGTATAATTACTCCATATTTTAAAATTGAAAAAAGGAGACAGATTTAAAATGGACATTTTTGCTTTTGTTTTATACTTTGTGGCAATGCTTGCCATAGGAGTATTTTTCTTCTTTAAATCAAAAGGAGTTACAGAAAAGGATTATTTCTTAGGCGGAAGAGCTATGGGCCCTTGGGTTACAGCGATGAGTGCTCAGGCGTCTGATATGAGCGCTTGGCTTTTGATGGGCCTTCCTGGAAGTATCTTGGCTTTTGGTTTCGGTCAGGCTTGGATTGGTATAGGTCTTGCTATCGGAACTGCGGCAAACTGGATTTTGGTTGCAAAAAGACTTCGTAAGTTTTCCAAGGCTTCTGGGGATGCAATTACTCTCCCCCAGTATCTTTCAAATCGTTTCGCATCAAAGAGCCACGCTGTCAGCATCATTTGCGCCATAGTATTTTTGGTATGCTTTACAATTTATGTTGCATCCGCATTCGTTGCAGGTTCAGATGTATTCACAACTCTCGTTCCTTCTCTTTCAAAAACAACAGCCATGATTATTTTTGCGGCAATTGTTGTTGTTTACACATTCTTGGGTGGTTTCAGAGCAGTTTGCTGGACAGACTTTTTCCAGGGCCTTTTAATGCTCGGCGCACTCTTAATCGTTCCTGTCGTTATAGGCTTTACAAGAGAATTAGAGCCTGCTGCTCTTTCAACTGTATACAGTGGACCTAACGGAGAAGAGTTTGAGTTTGTGGCTAATTTCTTTAATGCAAGCTGGAAAGACATTATCTCCGGTCTTGGCTGGGGTCTTGGCTACTTTGGTATGCCTCATATCATCGTAAGATTTATGGCTATCAAAAAGCCATCAATGGTTAAAAAGAGCGCAACAGTTGCTATTATCTGGGTTGTTCTCTCTCTTGCGGCTACAATTTTGATTGCATATCTTGGAAGAATGTTCGTATATTCAAACGGAACAGACCTTTCAGAGGTTTTACTCGCAAACGGTCAGCAGTCTTTAATCTTTGTTGAGCTTGCCCGTGATGTGTTCCCTGCATTTGTAGCAGGTCTCTTGCTTGCGGCAATAATTGCGGCATCAATGTCAACAGCAGACTCACAGCTTTTGGTTGCGGCATCTTCTTTTGCAAGTGATTTGTATAAACCTATAATCCGTAAAAACGCTTCAAATAAAGAAATGCTTTGGGTAAGCCGACTTATCGTTTTAATTATCGCAGTAGTTGCATACTTTATTGCAAGCAGTGAGGGCGAAGCGGCTCAGGCAATTATGAACCTTGTTTCCAATGCCTGGGGTATCTTCGGTGCAGCCTTTGGTCCTGCGGTTCTCCTCTCCCTTTTCTGGAAACGCTTTACCTATAAGGGTGCAGTTGCAGGTATCATAGTTGGTGCAGTTGTTGATATGGTTTGGTTATGGCTCCCTGTCGCAGGCGGTGCAACTCTTACAGCTCTTACAGGAATATACGAAATCATTCCTGGCTTCATCCTCGGCGCAATCGCCGCAGTTGTGGTTACACTTATTGATAAGAAACCATCCGGGGAAGTTCTTGCGATTTACGAAAAGGCAACAGATAATTCAATTGACGACTAATATAGTTTATAAGATAAGGCAGCCTGTAAAAAGGTTGCCTTTTTATTGACTTATTATAAGTTTTATTATAATATAAAAGTGGATATATTAATATAAAAAGGAGGCGGTTTTATGAAAAAAGCATTGATTATAAGTTTAATGTTTGTTGTGGTTTTCAGTGCAGTTGGTTGCGTGTCGGGGGGAACTACGAATGTTTCTTCAAAGCTTTATAAAGGTGACGGCTACTCAATTTCTGTTCCGGAAAAAGGCTATCACTATGAAAAAGACTATGACGACGGAGCAATAGAGGATAAATGGGAAAGCATAACAAGAGACGATATCAACATTGAGGTTATAACCTATAAGCATACCGATAAAGAACTTGCCCAGAAAATGTTTTTAATGGAGCATGATGATTATATTTTTGAAGATTTAATGGGATACTCTATTTGCGGAATGGAGCCCGACGGAGATACTCTATGGTTTAACTTGCACGAGGCAAACGGGAACACCTATATCGTTTCCTGGGAATATCCTAAAAACGCAAGCGAGAGCACAAGAACAGAGCTCTCCGAAATAGCAAAAACTTTTAAAACAGAATAAAATAACCCCCGAGGAATTCCTCGGGGGTTTTATTTACATATTGTAGAGTTTATTTTGTGCCATAAATTCAGAAGGGGTAAGACCTGTTTTCTGCTTGAAAATGCGGCAGAAGTGATAGGGGTTTGAAAAACCGCATTGTTCGGAAATTGCATTGATTTTGAGAGTTCCCCCGGAAAGCAGCTGCTTTGCCTTGTTAATTCTCATATTTATAACATACTGTTTTGGAGATAATCCGTATATCCTTTTAAACTGTTTTCTGAAATACTCCTCGCTGATACGGCATTCTTTGGCGAGGGTAGCGTTAGTTATATCAGAAGTATAGTTTTCTTCCAGATATTTAAGAGCAGAAGACAAAGGTGAGAGGGTCAAGTTTCCTGCCTGAGTAAGTTGATACAGTATTTTATATAAGCTGCTCATAACCATAAAGCGGTTTTCTTCCCTTATGAACATATTTTTCATATATTCAAATTCTTTCATAATGGCTTCGGGATTTTTAACAGGGAGAAGGGTGATGGTGTCTGGCTCAAAATCCTCACATTCGAAATTGATAAGAGCAAAGGCGCCCTCTTTTTGAGGGTGTATGTCATAGCTTTCGCCCTTTGGCAAAATTGTTGCATGGCCCCTGTCAGACACGAAGGAACGCCCTTTATGAACATATGTTATTTGCCCGTCAAGGGTGAAGGAAAGTCCGAAAAAAGCGCGGTCTTTCATTTTTTTTGCTTTCCCTTTTGGGAGGGAAACAGTTGCAAGAGATGAAACATCCCTGATAATAATCTTATTGAAATCCATTTTTATCACCGCCTTAATTATACCATAATAGTCAACAATATTCAAGCAATTATATAAAAATAGCACCAAAAACATCAAAATCATACCAATTTGAACATTGAAAAGAGGGCGAGAAACATCTATAATGTAATCAATAAAAGGAGGGGTTTCTATGAATTTTGAGAATAAAACAGCCATAGTTACGGGTGCGGCATCCGGAATGGGCCTTTTGTTTGCCCAGAATTTTGCTGACTTAGGCGGAAATGTGGTTATGTGCGATGTAAACGAGACTGTGCTTTTGGAAAAGGCTGATGAGATAAACGGTAAAGGCAAAGGAAAGGCCATTGGTGCCCTTTGCGATGTCCGTGATTATAATCAGATTTGCAGCGCCAGAGACCTTGCAGTAAAAAACTTCGGACGAATTGATATTTTAGTAAGCTTTGCCGGGGGAACTGCGGTTCGTATGCGACAGGTTGATTCTTCCAAATACCCTGAATTTCCTGATGTTCCAATTGACATATATGATTGGGGTCTTGATGTAAACCTTAAAGGACCGTTCTTCTTTGCTCACGCTGTCTTAAAGCAGATGAGAGAGCAGGAGGAAGGCCTTATCATAAACATAGGCTCAATTACAGGCATGGAGGGAGATGCCTACGGAATAGACTATCCCACAGCGAAAGCGGGACTTATGTTCGGGCTTACAAAATCCCTTGCTCAGTATGGCTCACGCCATAATATAAGATGCGTTTGTGTGTCTCCGGGTCCGGTGCTTACAAGAGAGGCAATGGCGAATATGAAAACTCTTTCGAAAAGAGCGGCCCAGCCTCAGGAGATTGTTGATTTGTGCCTCTTTATTGCATCAGATAAAGGACAGTTTATCAACGGCGAAAACATAATGATTGACGGCGGAAGAAACGCTATGAAAAGAGAGAGATAATATGAAAAAATCATTTTTAAATTCTGATAAATCCATCCTTACCTTGATGGTTCAGGCGGATAACCCAGAGAGAACAAAAAGTCTTATGGACAAAGGCCTTTCTCAGGGGGCTGAGGCTTTCGGAATGCAGCTTGAAAAGTTCTTCCCTGAGTATAAAAACAAGGAAATCTATAAAGAGCTTTTCAGCTACACGGACAAACCGGTTTATGTAACCAATTACCGTAACTGGAAAAATGAAGGCAAAAGCGACGATATTCTTGCGGAGGAAATGCTTGAAATTGCTGGTTGTGGACCAACATTATGTGATGTAATGGGTGACTTGTTTGACAAGCAAGACGATGAGGTTGCCAGGGACGAAGAAGCAATAAAAAAGCAAATGGAGTATATAGAAAAGCTTCACGAAAAGGGCGCAGAGGTTCTTATGTCTTCTCATACATATAAGTTTGTTCCGGCGGAGAGGGTTTTGGAAATGGCGTTGGAGCACCAAAGACGCGGTGCGGATATTTCCAAAATCGTAACAGGGGCAGATGACACCGCTCAGGAGATTGAGAATCTTCGTATTATCAATCTTCTTAAAGAAAAGCTTGAAATTCCGTTCCTTTTTATCAGCAGCGGAGCGAGTTACAGAGTTTTAAGAAGAATAGGCGGAGAGTTCGGGAACTGTATGACCCTTTGCGTTTGTGAATATGACAACTATGCAACAGTTGCCCAGCCTCTTTTAACCCAAGTTAAAGCAATAAGAGAAAATATGGGAGAATAATCAGGAGGAGATAATATGAACTTTAAAGGAAAAACCGCCTTTATCACAGGGGCGGCAAAAGGAATCGGCAAAGCTATTGCATTAGGCTTTGCGAAAAACGGTGCTGATTTAATATTAACCGATATTTTGGCCGATGAGCTTTCTGAAACCGTAAAGGAAGCGGAAGCCTTTGGCGTAAAGGTTAAAGAAATAAAATTAGATGTGACAGACGAAAAAGCTGTCAGAGATGCAGCAGAAGAAAGCGTTAAGGAGTTTGGCAAAGTTGATATTTTAGTCAACAATGCAGGGATATATCCAAAAAGAGCTTTCGATGAATCCACTTCGGAAGATTGGAAAAAGACAATCGATGTAAACATTTTGGGAACCCTGTATCCAACCCACGCTCTTCTCCCGCAGATGATAGAAAACGGATACGGAAGAATAGTGAACATCGGCTCTGTGGCAGGTGTTTATGGGGTAAGCTATTTTGTTGATTATTCTATGACAAAGGGCGCTATTATATCTTTTACGAAAGCCCTTGCAAAATATGTTGCCGATAAGGGAATAACTGTTAACTGCGTATCCCCAGGAAGTATTGATGTGCACGGCGGGAAAAAGCCGATGCCGGAGCATTCTTTTATGGGTCGTGCAGGCACACCGGAAGAACTTGCCAATGCGGTTCTGTTTGTGGCGAGCGATGAGGCAAGCTATATTTCAGGGCAGAACTATTTAGTTGACGGATGCCGTAAACAAATGTAAGGAGGAAATAAAATGAAAGCAATACTTGTTAATGATGACAGAAGTTTAAGATGGGACGATGTTGAAAATCCCGTTATAAAAGCTGACGAGGTTTTGGTTGAAATCCATGCCGCAGCGCTTAACAGAGCAGACTTAATGCAAAGAGAGGGAGATTATCCACCACCTCCAGGTTGTCCTGAATGGATGGGCCTTGAAATCGCAGGTGTTATTACCGAAATGGGCGAAGAAGCAAAAGCAAAGTCTGATTGGAAAATCGGAGATAAGGTTTGCGCCCTTTTAGGCGGTGGCGGTTATGCCGAATATGTTTCCGTTAAATACGATATGCTTATGCCTGTTCCAAAGAACTGTTCAATGGTAGAAGCAGCGGCAATTCCTGAGGCCTTTGCAACGGCTTACCTTAACCTTTTTATTGAAGGCAAAATTAAAGAGGGAAACACTCTTTTAATGAATGCAGGTGCGTCAGGCCTTGCCAGCGTTATAATCCCTATGGCAAAAGCTTTTGGCATAAGAGTTATAACAACAGTTTTAACTGATGAAATCGCTGAGTCCATAAAGCACCTTAACGCAGACAGAGTTGTTGTTACAACCAAGGAAGATATTTCTGAGGTATTAAAAGAAGAACTTGAAAAGGGACATGGCGTTGATGTTGCCATCGACTGCCTCGGCGGAGAAATAATGGGCAAGTGCATCCATTATTTAACTCACGGCGCAAGATGGATTATGATTGCGGCTCTTGCGGGACAGAAAACAGAAATTGATCTTAAAAATATCTATGTAAGAAATGTCCGAATTATCGGAAGCACACTTAGGTCAAGAACCCCTGAAACAAAAGCGGAAATTCTCGCTTCTCTCGTAAGAGATGTATTCCCGAAAATTGAAAGCGGAGAAGTTAAGCCGACAATTCACGCGGTTCTTCCAATTCAGGAAGCAGAAGCGGCTCACGATATTTTATATAAGGGCAAGAATGTTGGTAAAGTCGTTTTAACAGTAAAATAAAAATAAAAAAGACCGCTTTTGCGGTCTTTTTGTTTACATATTTTTCTCGTAATATTCTTTAATCTTCTGGAAGCTTTCGTGGCTTAAATCGTGCTCGATTTTGCAACTGTCTTCATAAGCTGTTTCCTCGCTGACACCAAGAGAAATCAGGATTTTGGCAATAACGGAATGCCGTTCATAAACCATTGACGCTATCTCCTTGCCCTTCTCGGTTAAGATTATAGTGCCGTCGGCATTCATACTTATATATTCGTCTTCGCGAAGCCTTTTCATCGCAACAGATATACTTGCTTTTGTGAAATTCATCTCATTGGCAACATCAATACTTCTGACGGAGCCCATTTTCTTTGACAGGATGAAAATGGTTTCCAGATAATTTTCAGCAGATTCTTTAATTTTCATAACTTCTTACCTCATAATTCACATAAGGATAACTTTTCTATAATTTTATCACATAAAGAAAGATTTGTCAAAGGGAAGAAAATATTACAGGGATGGAGGCAACATTTTCAAAATATAAGAGAGTTTTTCTCCCGATTTTGTGCGAAATTATAAAAATTGAAAATTTTGGGAAAATCTATTGACAAAAAGAGTTAGTCGTGTTAAACTAAACATATAGTTAGTTGTGTCTAACTCGGTTTTGAATACATAAATATGTCAAGGAGAAGGTTATGAACTTGCTTGAAGCGTCCGAAGGACAGGAATACATAATAAAAAGCATAAAGACCGATGATGAAGAATTAAATGCCTTTTTGTTTTCTCTCGGTTGCTATTCAGGTGAAGGAATTACTGTAATCGCTTTCAGAAAAGGCGGATGCACGGTCTCCATCAAAGACGGAAGATATAGCATAGATAATCAGTTGGCAGAGGCTATAATAGTTTAATTATGGTTTTTGGACAACATATTTTTTGATACGGGGTTAGTTGCAACTAACCCAAAGGGACTGTTTTAACATAAGGGGGAAACATTATGAGAATTGCTTTGACGGGAAATCCGAATTCCGGCAAAACCACAATGTATAATGCCTTGACCGGCCGAAACGAAAAGGTTGGTAACTGGGCAGGTGTTACCGTTGACAGAAAGGAGCATCCGATTAAAAAGGCTTATTATAAGGGGAAGGATGAGCTTATCGTTGTTGATTTACCGGGGGCTTATTCTATGTCTCCCTTTACCTCTGAGGAAAGCGTAACAAGTTCTTATGTTAAGAAAGAAAACCCCGATGTTATTATCAACATTGTAGACGCTGCTAATTTAAGTCGCAGTCTCTTTTTTACGACTCAGCTTTTAGAGCTTGGTATTCCTTTGGTTATTGCTCTTAACAAGAGCGATATTAACGAAAAGAAAGGCACCAAAATTGATGCGGAAAAATTGTCTGAGTGTCTTGCGTGCCCTGTAATTGAGACTGTTTCAACTTCTGCAAAGGGTCTTAAAGCTGTTGTTGAAGCTGCCATAAAGAGGATTGGGAAAACACAGAGGATTGTTTACTTGCAGGAAAATATTGACCTTACAAACAAAGATGCGGTTGAAAAAGCTGACAGGGCGCGTTTTGAGTTTGTGAATAAAATTGTCAAAGAGGTTGAAACCCGTAAGACCTTTACTCATGAGAAGAACTTTGGAGACAAAATTGATGATATAATTACAAACAAATGGCTGGGGATTCCGATTTTTGCAGTTGTTATGTATCTTGTTTTCCAGATTTCTCAGGTCTGGGTTGGAACACCAATTGCCGACTGGCTTGTTGGCTGGCTTGAAGCTTTTCAAGGCTGGGTTGGAGAACTTTTAAGCGGTGCAAATCCGCTTCTTTCTGCGCTCTTAGTTGACGGGGTTATAGGCGGAGTTGTTGCCGTTGTGGGATTCTTGCCTCTTGTTATGGTAATGTATTTCTTAATTGCTCTTTTGGAAGATTGCGGTTATATGGCAAGGGTAGCCGTTGTTCTTGACCCTATATTCAAAAGGGTTGGCCTTTCAGGAAAATCAGTTATTCCTTTTGTTATCACGGTCGGTTGTGCGGTTCCCGGCATTATGGCAAGCCGAACAGTCCGTAACGAACGAGAGAGAAGAGCCACGGCTATGCTGGCTCCATTTATGCCATGCGGTGCTAAAATTCCTGTAATTGCGCTTTTTGCAGGTGCCTTCTTTGAAGATGCAGGCTGGGTCAGTACCCTTATGTATCTTATGGGAATAGTTTTAATTTTCTTGGGAGCGCTCCTTGTAAATAAAATCACAGGCTATAAAGCAAGAAAATCTTTCTTTATAATTGAGATGCCTGAATATAAAGCCCCATCCTTTTGGGGAGCTTTTAAATCAATGTGCAGCCGTGGTTGGGCATACATAGTAAAAGCGGCGACCATAATCCTCCTTTGTAATATGGCTGTTCAGATAATGCAGACATTTACTTGGGATTTGCAGGTTGCAGAAACTGCGGATTCTTCAATTCTCGCATCTGTGGCAGGACCGTTTGCCTATATTCTTGTGCCTATTGTGGGTGTTCTTTCTTGGCAGCTGGCAGCAGCAGCGATTACAGGTTTTATCGCCAAGGAAAATGTTGTTGGAACCCTTGCGGTGTGCTTTGTAGGCCTTGAAAATCTTATTGACACAGAAGAGCTTGCTCTTATGGAAGGCGCAGGAGGGGAAGTCGCAACAGTTTTTGCAATCACAAAGGTTGCGGCTCTTGCATACCTCATGTTTAACCTCTATTCTCCTCCTTGTTTTGCGGCAATCGGCGCAATGAATGCAGAAATGAAGAGCGCGAAATGGCTCTGGGGCGGAATTGGGCTTCAACTTGGCGTAGGATATACAGTCGCATATCTGGTTTATACAATCGGCACGCTTATTGTATCTCCTGCCTCCCTTAATGTTGGTGCTGCTATTGCAGGTCTTGTTATTGTTGCTTCTATAACGGCGATTGTTATGGGCCTTATCAACAGGACCAACAAAAATCTCAAAGCAGAATATGCTTTAAGTTCTGCAAAGAAATAGAGTGATATTATGATAAATATTATTTTAACTGCAATTCTTTTGATTATCGTCGGGAGCATAAGTTTATATTTGTATAAAGCTAAAAAGCGTGGAGAGAAGTGCATTGGTTGTCCCTATGCGAAGGAGTGTAATAGAGGAAATTGCAAAAAATAAATAAATCCGCAACGCATGAGGGGAACTTTAAATGACGGGAAGAAGCGTATTGTGTTCGATGAACATAATACGCTTCTTTTTATAACAGTTTAAAATCTCTTTGTAAGATTTTTCTGTCTGTTTTGAAAGTATCAACCGGTTTTTTATCAATCATAAAAATATCCTTTGGTTGTTCTTCAAATGGTATTGTTTTAATGTAATTCTTCAATCTGACAATTATATCTTATTCGTTTAGTTTGTTTTGCAAAAAATAATTAATGCTAATGCTTTGATACTCTTTGGTAAAAGAAAAAAATAATCTCATCAAATCAAAAAAATACTAAACATATTTACAAAATCACTTTTTTTCTGTTATAATAAAAATGGAATTTAGTGAATTGTTATAACTTTGGAGATGTTGTTGTGACAACACTATGTGATATATTTGCTGTATATAGATAATGATTTTAATTAATATATTTTTATGGAATTTATACGGAGGAAAAAGTATGAAAAAGTTTTTTGGTTTTTACACAAAAACCCCATTAATTTTGAGGATTGCGATAGGCCTTGTTATAGGTATATGCCTTGGACTTTGGGTTCCTGAAGCAGGTTTTGTAACTGTTTTTGGTGATATCTTTGTCGGTGCACTTAAAGCAATCGCACCAATACTTGTATTTGTACTTGTAGTGGCATCTTTGGCAAGTGCGGGCAAGGGCATAGGAAACAGATTTAAATCTGTAATATTTTTCTATATGCTAAGTACTTTCCTTGCTGCAGTAATTGCAGTTGTTTTAAGTTTTATTTTCCGCACAACAATCCCTCTTGCTCAGGCTGTAGAGCAGACCGCTCCGACAGGACTTGGCGAAGTCTTCCGCACACTTATGGGAAATATGGTTATGAATCCTGTAAGTGCACTTATCAACGCAAACTATGTGGGAATTCTCACTTGGTCTATCATTCTTGGTCTTGCACTTCGAATTGTTGCCGGCGAAAAGACAAAAGAAGTACTTACTGATATTTCAAATGCTGTATCAAGGTCGGTAGCATGGGTAATCCAACTTGCACCCTTTGGTATTATGGGGCTTGTATATAGTTCTGTAAGTGAATACGGCCTTGAAATTTTCACTGATTATGGAAAAGTTCTTGCAGTTCTTGTAGGATGTATGATTTTGATGGCACTTGTGATTGATCCCTTGATTGTTGCTTTGGCATTAAAGAAAAACCCATACCCTCTCGTATTTAAGTGTTTCAAGGAATCTGGTGTAACAGCATTCTTTACAAGAAGTTCTGCTGCAAATATTCCGGTAAATATGAACTTATGTGAAAAACTTGGACTCGACAAAGAATATTACAGTGTTTCCATTCCTCTTGGTGCTACTATTAATATGGATGGTGCTGCAATCACTATCACTGTTATGTCTCTTGCTGCAGCTTTTTCACAGGGTATAGAGGTAAATATTTTTCTTGCAATACTATTAAGTTTTGTGGCAACGCTGGGTGCTTGCGGTGCATCAGGTGTTGCAGGTGGCTCACTTCTTCTTATCCCGATGGCATGTTCGCTTCTTGGTGTAGGTCAGGATATTGCAATGCAGGTAGTCGGAGTAGGCTTTATAATCGGTGTTATTCAGGATTCGCTTGAAACTGCAATAAATTCATCAGGCGATGTAATCTTCTGTGCAACTGCAGAATT
>JAFQRU010000120.1 GCA_017409915.1 Clostridia bacterium | reverse complement strand
ATATCCGCTCATTCCCGCTCTTGGAATCCATTTAATCATTTCTGCAACATGCTCGTATGAAACAGAACCCTCGATGCAGACAGCTCTATGTCTGTATGATGCCTTTTCCTGAACATAAACATTGAGTGTGCTTATTTTATATTCGGGAACCACTTCTCCGTCATCGGTAGGTCTTATCCAGGCAACTCCCATTTCTTTGAGGAAACGGTAAGCCGCGATTAAGACGGCACGAGGGTTGCAACCTGTTATGATTCCTTCGCCATTTTCAATGTTAATATAGATTGCATCGTCGAGGGCTTTGTCAGGAACTTTTAAAAGCTTATCGTCAAAAGCTTTATCCATTCCAACCCAGATAACATTTTTAACATTTTCGTCATATTCAGGGTAAAAACGAACATCAACAAAGAGCGTATTATCAATCTTTTTAAGATAAGTATAAAGCTCTTCAACGGCGTAGCGGATTGTTTCGTTGTTGCCGATTCTGGCAAGAGTAATTCGGTTGAATTTCATAACAGATTCCCCTTTTATGGATAAAAGTTTCTTCAATTTTGATTATAGCACGAGAGGGGGAAATGTCAATACTTATTAAAGATTTTCTGACAACTTTTATTGGCAAAAAAATCTATTGACAACAGGGGGGATATGTGGTAAGATTTTCTTGTTGCAAAGTAGGAAACCGCGCGTTAAGTGAAGAAGGGACGGGAAGTTGCCTTTCTTACGAAAAGCTTATCTGAGCTTGCGGTGCAGTTTCCGCATTCCGTTGCTGCAAAATCCGTATATTATACCCTTTTTGTAGCGATTACAGAAAGGGTTTTCTTTATGAAAAAGATTTTTGGATTTCCAAAGTTTACAGTCTATAACCTTTGTGCGATTGCCATGCTTATAGCCATAACAACTATTCTGGCGGTCTTTTGCACTTTCAGGGTTGGTGACTTGGTTAAAATCCCGTTTAAGTTTATTTCGGTATTTCTTGCAGGGGCTCTTTTCGGCCCTTGGATAGGAGGCCTTTGCGGTGCATTGGGCGACATTTTAAATGTTTTGCTTGTGCCGTCGGGGGCAATTCTCCCCGGACTTACCATGCTTGAATTTTTGGTTGGTTTTATCTATGGCGCCCTTTTCTTTGAGCATAAGGAGAGGGGAAAACTTTATACCATAAAGTGTATTGTTTGCGGACTTTTAATGTTTTTAATTGATATGTTTTTATCTTCGGCGGTGCTTTTAGAGGCGGGGTACTTCCCAAACTTTGCAGTGGCTTTTTCTTTAAGGCTTCCGGCGGGGATAATCAAGGCGGTTATTCAGACTGTGTTTTTCCTTTTAAGCTTTAAATACCTTGAAAAGCTGAGAAAAATAATTCCTTTATCACAAAAGAAAGGGTTATAAAAATGAGTGACTTTTTAAAATTTGCAAATAGTTTTCAAGCCGTTGCAAGACTTAGACTTGAAAGCATAACTGCCCTTCTTGATGTTTTGGGAAACCCTCAAAAAAATCTTAAATTCATCCACGTGGCAGGGACAAACGGGAAAGGTTCGGTCTGTGCTTTTTTGCAAGGGATTTTTATCTCGGCAGGATATAAAACAGGGAAATACACCTCTCCTAATCTTATAAGCGTTTGCGAGAGAATAAATATTGACGGGGAAGACATAAGGGAAGAAGAAATGAAAGCCCTTATGGAGAGTGTTCAGAAAGCTGCTGAAACGGTGGCAGAAGAACTTGGAGAGATGCCAACTCCCTTTGAAATCTGGACTGCGGCGGCATTTTGCTATTTTGAAAGTCAGAAGTGCGATATGGTTATCCTTGAAACAGGGCTTGGGGGAACAAGAGATGCAACAAATGTTATCCCTGCACCAAAGGCGACCGTTATAACAAGAATTGCCCTTGACCACACGGAGTATCTGGGAGATACTCTCTCTCAGGTTGCAACCGAAAAGGCGGGGATTATAAAGAAAGGCTCAAAAGTTATAACCATAGAGCAAGAGAAAGAGGCTATGGCAGTTTTGGAGAGGGTTTGCAAAGAAAAAGACTGTCCTCTTATGATTGCGAAAGATGCAAAGCCTTTGGGGTTTAAAGATATATATGAAACATTTTCATATAAAGGAGTGGAAATAACCTCAGGTCTTGGAGGCGAAAACCAGGTTGAAAACGCCTCTCTTGCCATAGAGACGGCCCTTGCGTTTGGAATAGATGAAAAATATATAAAGGAAGGCATAAAAAAAGCCATCCATAAAGGGCGGTTTGAGATTGTTTCAAAAGAGCCTTTAATGATTTTCGATGGGGCGCATAATAATAACGGAATGAGCGCCCTTATGAAATCGCTGAAAAGATATTTTCCTCATAAAAACCCCACATTCGTTATGGGGGTTATGGCAGATAAATCCTATGGGGAAATGCTTGACATTATAAAGGATAGCGGTTATGACAAAATAAGATGTGTTAAGGTTTTGGATAATCCTCGGGCGGAAGAGGCGGAGATTTTAGCCGAAAGAGCCAAAGAAAAAGGCTTTTCTGCTAAGGCGTATAAAAATATAGCGGAGGCTCTTTTAAACCCTGACGAGTTGACCGTCATCTGTGGCTCGCTGTATTTGTATAAAGATTATATTGAAAAAGGACTGTGCTAAGCACAGTCCTTTTATTATTTTATAAATTCCAATATTTCTTTCATTTTTTTGCTTCCCACGGTTATACCCTGTTGGTAAAGCTCTTCTAAGATTTTCGGGTCGCTTTCCGTTCTTGACACTCCCTGGATTTTTTCAGGGCGGATGACAAGAGCCTTCCCTTCCTTTTGAAGCTTTTCAAGAGCGTCTATGCTGTCGTTATAGATTTGAGCTCTTTTAAGAAAGGTGTTAACCAGCTCAGGATGGCGGCCGTATAAAAGCTTAACAAGTTTTTCCGAGCCGTCGTTTTCTTTTGTGTAACCATCCTAACGAGTGAGAATAACAAAAATTTTTTCGCATCCGTCCTGGAAGGCCCGTTTATATGGAATAGGGTCCCCCACACCACCGTCTAAATATTTCTCGCCCTCTATTTCTATGGGCTTAAACATAACAGGAAGAGCGCAACTTGCCCGAAGAACAGTAAAACCTTTATCTTCTGCCGTAACAGGGAGATATTCAACTTCCCCTGTTTTGAGATTAGTAACAGTTGCAATAACATCTCCTGAAAACTTGGAAAATTCCTCAAAGTCAAAGAGAACCTCTTTGTTGGGGATGTCGCTGAAAACGAAGTCCAGATTATAATAGCTTCTGTTTTTAGGATTTAAAAGATGCTTCATTCCCATATACCGTTTGTCGCTCATATATTTAGCAACCTCACGGTTTCTGCCGATTTGCTTTGAGGCATAGGAAGTGCCATAGGCTATTCCTGCGGATGTTCCGATAACATAGTCCGCATAAATTTTATTTGAGAGCAAAACATCCATAACTCCGCAAGAGAAAACAGTTCTGCTTGCGCCACCCTCTAAAACCAATCCAAGTTTCATCTGAATTTACCCTCCAAGATGTTTGATAAATAAATTATATATGTAAGACCGTTTTTTGTCAATAGAAAGGCTTTCCAAAAAAGTATTGATTTTATTTCAAAACCGTATTATAATTGATGTAATACGAAATTATCAGGAGAGATAAAAATGATTGGAAGTTTATTGTCAATTATAGTGATTGCGCTTATAATAGTAAAAAGAGGCTCTATTGTTGCAGGGTTTGCGGCATCTGCCAATGCGAAAGGAAAAACGGATAAGGCGTATAGACTATATACCCTTGCGAGTAAAATGGGAGGAATGAACTATCATTCTAAGATAGGATATGGTTACTTTCTCTTAAAGAATGCGTATCTTCGTGAGGCAAGGGCAGAGTTTGTCAAGCTTTCAATGTCCCCTAAAATCAAGGATGCCCAAAAGCAACAGGTTAAATCCCTTCTTGCCTTGGTTACCTGGAAAGAGGGCCAGCTTGACGACGCAATCGAGATGCTGGAAGAGGTTATGGAAAGTTATATAACCTCTATGGTATATCAGAGCCTTGGTCTGCTGTATATTATTAAAAAGGATAAGGAAAAGGCGCTCCCGTTCTGTCTGGAAGCCTATGAATATAACTCTGACGACAATGTTATAATGGATAATCTTGCCGAAGCCTATGTTCTTATGGGTGATAAGGAAAATGCTTTAAAGACCTATGAGGCTCTTTTGGAGAGAGAACCTTCTTTCCCTGATGCGTATTATGGATACGGACTTCTTCTTATTCAGGAGGGTCGCAGAGGCGAAGGGCTTCCGTATATTGAAAAGGCTTTGGATAAGAAATTCAGCTTTTTATCTGCCCTTCCAAGAGAAAGGGTCGAAGAGATTTATTATGCCCATAAAAAGATAGAAATGGAAGACAAAAAATAATTTATGAAAATGTAAGATGGCTGTAATATTTGTGTAACAATTGTGTGCTATACTGTATATAACACAAGGGGAAGTTTACCCTTTTGTTGTATCTAAGTAGTTATTAAGGAGGTAGTATTATGAAAAAATTAATAGTTTCTTTTGTAGTGCTTGCCGCCATAATCGGAATATTTGGTGTTACCGCTTTTGCGGCTCCTGAAAGTTTGGCTCCGGACGCAATCGGAAACACAAAGGAACTTATAACAATTACAAATCCTGAGGGCATAAGTGATATGACCTTCGATAATTCTTATGTAATTTCCGGATATGGTCAGGTTGGAACTGTTGTTTCGGTTTATGCTTTTAACCCGGAAACAGGTCTTTATGAACAGCTCTATAAGACTGTTACAACTGTTGGGGAAGATGGTGTTACCGCCACAGAGAAAAAGAGCGTTTCTTCAAGCATAGGAGAATCAACACTGTTCTTTAACACTGTAAACTTAGCCCCTGGCTCTAACAGCTATATGGTTTATGCCGAAAACGGTGAAAAAGTTCAGATTGGCAAGTTCTTCATAATCAAACACGACTATAATATAATTGACATTATCCGCTCTTGGGGCGCATACTAGGATTCAGACGAATTTTTAGGACGACTTTTAAGTCGTCCTTTTTGATAATTTGAGGAAGGAGGAATTTTTATGAGCCTGAAAGAAAAATTTGCTCAAAGAGACAGAAGACTTAATATTGCCAAAAACATAATAATAGTTCTGCTTCTTGTTGTAACAGCTGTTTTCTTTTCCTTTGTTTTAGGTTCTCAGGGGATTGGGAAAGACAGAGCAGGGGCTACCTTTGGCGGAACAACCGTTGAAGAGGTTTTTAAAAATCCTTCCGACATTGATGATGAGAACATAACAAGCGCCTTCTGGGATTATATGAGTCCTGAATATATCGTGGTAAACAAAGACGGCAACCGAGATATTTTATATTCCTCAACGGAGAGATATGAGAAAATAGCCGGCCCTGCCATGGATATAATCAAGAATATGTTTGGCGGGATTACGGCTCAGTCTGTTGTAACTGAAACTTCTGTATGGAACAATATGCTTTCGGTTAACTCCGCCCTTATGCATTTCCCCGCGGAAATCAGCCCTGTTTTCCCTATTCAGTTTCTGGAAATTAGTGACAGCGCCGTAAGGGAAAGTATTGATTCCTTTGCCGACATTCTTATTGTAACGGGACTTCCGGCTCAGGAAAACGCTCTTATATATATTAAGGAAGCAAAAACGGAAGAAATTATAAGATGCGAGACAAACATCCCTATTAAAAAGCTTAATGATGCAATTGATAAGCTTGATAATGTTACGGATAAAAACTATGCATTCGGCTATGAGTTAAAGCTTGACAGCTTTGGCGGAAACTCAACCATGCTCAGCTCTATGCTTACAATTCCTCTTGTTGAAATTGAGACTCCTCAGATTTCGGCGAAGGTTCCCGAAAACTTTTCAAACCGTCTTTTAGAGGTGGGGCAAAACGAGCTTTCCCGAAATGTTATAAGCATCTTCGGTTGCGACCCTAATGCTATAAGAAGCTATGTCAATAATGAAAATTCCCGTGTTCTTTTGGGAGACAACAGAAGAATAATCCTCAGCTCTGATGGTATAATCGAGTTTAAAGCAAGCGGGGCAAAAGACGGGATAGACATAAGCGGAGGAACTGTGCAGACAGCGGAGAATTCCCTTTATGTTGCAATTTCGGGAACTCTCAAAACGGTTCTCGGTATGTTTGAAATTACCGGAACAGACATTAAAAACGCCGACTATGAAATTAAAGTTACGGGGATGGAAACAACGGATGATTATCAGAGCGAGATAAGACTTTGCTTTGACTATTATATAAACGGTCTTATAATGGAGTATGTTGACAACCCTTCTTCCCATGCCATTGAGGCGGTTATTTCCAAAGGAAAGCTTACCTATTTCAAGATGGAACTTAAAAACTTCCAGAAGACAGGACAGCTTATATCCAACGAGCAGATGATTACAGCCATAGATAAATACTGTGCAGAAAATCAGGATAAAGAAAATATTTATATTTATGACAGCTATCTCTACTATGGCTATAAAAAGAATAATGAGACCATGCATACAAGCTGGGCGGTAAATTAAGGAGGAGATAGTTTGGATTGGAAAAGATTTAAAACTATAATAATTCTTGCACTGATTCTTATAAATGTCTTCCTTGGTGTTTATCTTATGAGGATAAAGCTTTCTGATAATAAAGTAAACCGTGAAACCCGTATGGATGTTATTTCTGTTTTGAAGGAAGGGAATATAAATCTTTCCGAAAAAACTTTCCCCGAAAATCGCAAGACCTATTCTGCCTGTTATGTAACAAGGGCTTTGGAAAAGGATGAGGCTTTTCTTAAAAAACTCTCGGGAGAAGGCGGACAGTATAAGGTAACTGACGAGGTCTTTGAGATATTGCGGGCCGAGAAAGAAGAAATTGACCTGAGCGAAGAAGGAGTAAGAAATGCCCTTCGTAAGTTTATGAAAGATTGCGGAATCTATGAGGAGATATATAAGGAAGAAAAAATTGAGATAAGCGAAGGGGCGGTCCTGGCTTCCTTTATTCTTTCTTATGACGACTGTGAGTTTTTTGACAGCTTCATAGACTTTGTTGTAACCCATGAAGGGATAAAGAAGATCACGGGTAAAAATATCATAAAGGCAGAGGAAGAATTAAGCAGTTATGAGGATTCTTTAATGCCTATTGAGGGGATAATCATTTCTCTCCCGAATCATTTCAAGCCTGAAAAGAGTGTAAGCGTTAAGGAAATTTCCTTTGGATATTATCTTGGGAAAAGCGCAGGGGTTTATAAAAGTGTCCTTGCCCTTCCTGTATGGGAAATAAAGTTCGAAGACGGAAACTCTATTTACTATGACGCAAGAAACGGAAGCGTAATTAAAATGTAGAAAAACCCGAGGAAAACCTCGGGTTTTTTATCGGAATTTTTTGTTAAAAAATCAACGATTTAGCGAAAAATATATTGCAAAACTTCTTAAAGTATGTTATAATAACATCAAATTGAAAAATTTTAAGGGGGTTAATCAAATGACTAACAATAAGAAAGTTTTAACTTGGCTTGATGAGATGGTTAAGCTTTGTCGTCCTGACGAAATCGTATGGATTGACGGCAGCGAAGAACAGCTCGAAAAGCTCAGAGAAGAAGCGGTTGCAACAGGAGAAATGATTAAACTTAACCAGGAAAAACTTCCGGGTTGTTATTATCATAGAACAGCAGAAAATGATGTTGCCCGAGTTGAAGACAGAACATTTATCTGCACACCAACAAAGGAAGAAGCCGGCCCAATCAATAACTGGATGGAACCTTCCGAAATGTATGCAAAGCTTTCAAAGCTTTATGATGGCTCAATGATCGGGCGAACAATGTATGTTATTCCTTATTCAATGGGTCCTGTTGGCTCTCCATTTTCTAAGATTGGTATCGAGCTTACAGACAGCATCTATGTTGTTTTAAATATGGATATTATGACAAGAGTGGGCAAAGCTGTTGTTGACGCCTTGGGCGAAGACGGCGATTTCGTTAAGTGCTTACACGCTAAGAAGGATGTAAATCCTGAAGAAAGATATATTGTTCACTTCCCGCAGGATGACACAATCTGGTCAATCAACTCCGCATACGGCGGCAATGTTCTCCTCGGCAAAAAGTGTTTTGCTCTCAGAATTGCTTCTTACCTCGGTAAGCAGGAAGGCTGGATGGCTGAGCATATGCTTATCTTAGGTTTAGAGAATCCAAAGGGCGAAGTTAAGTATATCTGTGCTGCTTTCCCATCTGCTTGCGGTAAGACAAACCTTGCAATGCTTATCCCACCGGAAGGCTTAAAGGCTCAGGGCTATAAGGTTTGGACAGTAGGCGATGATATCGCTTGGCTTCGAGTTGGCGAAGACGGCAGACTTTATGCTGTTAACCCGGAAGCTGGTTTCTTCGGCGTTGCTCCTGGAACAAGCGAAAAGACAAACTTCAACGCTCTTGAATCTACAAAGAAGGGCACAATCTTTACAAATGTTGCAATCAACACAGACGATATGACTGTTTGGTGGGAAGGTCTTGATAAGAATCCGCCAGAAAACGCTATCGACTGGCTTGGCAATAAATGTAACGGCAAGGAATACTTTGCAGAAGGCAAGAAGCTTGCAAATCCAAATTCAAGATTTACTGCTCCTGCTAAGAACTGCCCTTGCATTTCTTCTGAATTTGAAAATCCAAACGGTGTTCCTGTATCTGCTATCGTATTCGGTGGAAGAAGAGCAAAAACTGCTCCCCTCGTATACCAGGCTCGCGATTGGAACCACGGTGTATTCGTTGGGGCTACAATGGCATCTGAAACAACTGCTGCTGCAACAGGTGCCGTTGGTGTTGTAAGACGAGACCCGATGGCTATGCGTCCATTCGTTGGATATAACATGGCTGACTACTTCCAGCATTGGTATGACATGGGTAAGAAGATTTCTAACCCACCACAGATCTTCAATGTAAACTGGTTCAGACTTGATGATGAAGGACACTTTATGTGGCCTGGATTTGGCGACAATATGCGCGTCCTCAACTGGATTATTGACAGATGCGAAGGCAAGGTTGATGCCGTTGAAACTCCAATCGGTTTCGTTCCTAACAAGGAAGACCTCGATTTAGAAGGACTTGATATTGACGATGCGGCTCTTACAGAACTCCTTTCAATTGATAAGGATGTATGGAAAGACGAAGTTAAGCAGCAGAGAGAGTTCTTTGCTCAGTTTGGCGACAGACTGCCAAAAGAAATTGTTGACAGCATGGACGATCTTGAAAAGAGACTCGGCTAAAATAAAATCCACCGCAATTGCGGTGGATTTTTTATGCACTAAAAAACCGCTCAAAAGAGCGGTTTTTATTTTTAATTTTTCTCTATTTCTTCAACGGTTTTTGAAACACTATGATTGATTGGCTCCCACTCAACATGCTTAAATAAAGCCACAATTGAAATAGGAACATATGTCATCATAAAGAGAGGGAAAGTGAACGCGGAAATTATTTTTCCCTTTGTTGAGCAAATAATTTTCTTCCATTCAGTAATAATAGTTATTAATCCGATCAGGAAAAGCATAAAATAAGGAATTACAATCGCCCCTGCCATGCTCTTTAAAGCGTGAATCAGATAGGTTGGATTTTTTGAGATGAGGGAAAGAATTAAAAATGCAAGGTTTCCCAAAACCCCGATGAGGGACAAAATGTAAGCAAGGCCTACTGTGACAAGCATATCAAAACAAGCAAAGCTCTTTGTGAAACTTCCCAAGAGAAGCTTGCCGTTATATTTTCTGGCTACCTGCAAGAAACCTTTCGCCCAGCGCATACGCTGTTTCCAGGACTGCTTGAATGTGGTAGGCTGTTCATCATAGAGAACAGCGTCATAGCAATATGCGATGCTCTCGCCTTGAAGAATGCTGTGAACTGTGAACTCAATATCTTCGGTGAGGAAGAAGAACTTCCAGCCGCCACTATTAAGGAGAACATCCTTATGAACTAAAAATCCTGTTCCGCCAATGGCGCAGCTTGTGTTACAAAGCATTCGGGAATTGTTTAAGAATTTGGACTCTCTGATAAACCAGAGGGAATATCCTGAGGAAATCCAGTTCTCTCCATAGTTCTTGGAGTTTCTGTAACCTGTAACAATTCTGTGCCCGTTGGAGAAAACTTTGTTCATTTCCTTTATATAATTCTTATTTAAAACATTGTCAGCATCAAAAACGAAAAATCCGTCGTAAGGACAGCTTGGCTTGTCATAACCGATTTTTTCAAGAAGAAAATCAAGAGCATATCCCTTGCCGACTAAAATATTGTTATCTCTTTTGAAAACCTTTGCCCCGGCTTTTCTGGCCACAGTGGCAGTTTTGTCGGTACAGTTATCTGCAACAACAAAAATGTCTATAAGCTCGGAAGGGTAGGTTTGATTTTTGATACTTTCGATAAGCTGAGCGATAACCGATTCTTCGTTTCTCGCTGAAATTAAAACAGCGTATTTGTTTTTCTTCTTGGTTTTGTATTTTTTAGGCTTTTTGATAAAAGGAATAAAAATGAACAAAATCTGATAAAGATAAAAAATAGTAAAAATCAGGCCGACAAATGAATTGACATTTGAAACGCTGAGTAATAAATCTCTAATAATCATATATAGCACTTCTTTCAAAGAATTTATTTACCATAAAAATTATATCATAAAAGAGGAAAAAGTCAATTAGTTACAAGGAAAAACCTAATTTTTTCGGAATAAAGCGGGAGCGATAAGAAAAAAGAAGACACAGACAATAAAAAATAGCATAAATTAACTATTTGTTAATAAAATATGAACAAATTGTAAATAACATTACAAAAAAGACTATTATTATATATATAAAAAGGAAGAAAAAGAAAAGTTGAAAAATTTTTCTAAAAGGGGTTGACAAAGGAAATAATATATGATAAGATAGTAAAGCTGTCGCCGTGAGGGGACGGGAAGTATGTCGAAAAAACTGCCCAAAAAAGTTTAGAAAAAGCATAAAAAAAGCTTGACAAAGCGGGGTAGGATGTGATATACTAAATAGGCTCTCTCACTGAGGGAGGGCGAAGCCCGAAAACCAGGGCTCCCAAAAAATGAGAGTTTTTTGGGAAGGAGGAGCAACCGCTGAAAAAGGCGAGGGTTTGCGAGAGCAAACAGAGCAAAGAGGCGAGTTGTGACGATGTGATGTTTGAAAAGTACACAGTGATTAAAGCGGTAATAAATACGAAAGTATTATTACGACAATTGCACAAGGTATAACCTTGTCAATTCTTTAAAGTTTTAGCGAACTTTACAAAACGTTAGTATTCAAATTTGAGCTAATCAAATTTCGGAAATT
>JAFQRU010000119.1 GCA_017409915.1 Clostridia bacterium | reverse complement strand
GCAAAGGTAAGACCGCTCTTTTTAACCTTTTGCACCTTTTCCATAAGCTCCATAGAGAAGTTGTCCACTCTCAGAGACGGGAGGGATAAGTTTATCCTCTTGTCAACTGTTATTTCAAGAAGGTTATCAATAAGCTTTTGCAATTCACGGTAGTCGCTTGTGCTGAGAGAAGATAAGGACATTTCTTCATAGCCTGTGTTCTTAATGCAGTTTCCTGCAACCTCAGTAAGCTTTCCTACGCTTCGCTCTCTTACGGGACGGTATAGGTAGCCTGCCTGACAAAAACGGCAACCTCTTATGCATCCGCGGAAAATTTCAAGCATAATTCTGTCATGGACAACATCCATAAAAGGAACAATGAGCTTTTCAGGGATATAACAATTATCAAGGTCAGCTATTATCCTTTTTCTTATGGTTTTAGGAACGCCCTCGCGGTTTGGAGTAACTTCCTTAACTGTTCCGTCAGGGTTATAAGTTACATCATAAAAGGACGGAACATAGATGCCTTCAATTTTGGAAATGGCTCTAAGATAGTCTTCTCTGCTTTCTCCTGTTTTCTGCCATCTTTTATATTCGTCCATAATCTCATTGTTGACTTCTTCCCCTTCCCCTAAGATGAAAAAGTCGATTATGTCGGCAATGGGCTCTCCGTTATATGCGCAAGGGCCTCCTGCGCAAACAAAGGGGTCATCTTCCCCTCTGTCCTTGGACTTTAAGGGGATGTTTCCTAAATCAAGCATATTCACAATATTGCTGTAACTCATTTCATATTGGAGAGTAAATCCCACCATATCAAACTCTGAAAGAGGGGTATGGCTTTCCATAGAAAGGAGAGGGATATTATTCTCCCTCATTAAATCCTCCATATCAGGCCAAGGAGCAAAAACTCTTTCGCAGAAAGTATCCTCTCTGTCGTTTAGCATATGATAAAGAATTTTCATGCCCAGATGGGACATTCCAACCTCATAAACATCAGGGAAACAGAAAGCAAAGGTCATCATATCACCCTCTGCTTCTTTATGTACGCTGTTGAACTCATTCCCCGTATATCTTGACGGTTTTTGAACTTTTTTCAGAAGTTTTTCGTATTTTGCATCGTATATACTCATAAATTTCTCCTAACTTCTTTTGCTATATTTAACTATACAACAAATTGCCCTTTTTTTCAAGCATAAATATACTTTTTTCGAAATATACATAATAAAAAAGGAGGTCATGTCATGGACGAAAACAAGGCACTCACACAAAACACGCAAGAGGCCACAGCGATAAAGCCTGACAGACGGAAAAGCAGAAAACCGAGAAGGCAGGAAGGCTTCTGGGGCGGGCTTTTTTCTCTTATGACAAAGCAATGCATTTTCTCCGCAATCCTTTTTGCCCTTCTTTATGGAATTAAGATTTCGGAAATGCCCTTTTCAAAAAATATTTGCAGTTTTATAAAAGGTGCGGTTGGCTATGAAATGACCGTGGAGACCATAAAAAACTTCACTATGGGACTGTTTGCCTGATATGAAAAAGCTCCCTACTCTTGACATTTTCAGCTTTTCCATTGACCTTTTGTTTTTCCCCACGGTTATCTGCGCATTTTTATTCGGCTATTCGTCAATGTTTTTGCTCTCTTTTTTGTCTGTCTTAATCCACGAGAGCGCCCACATCGTCTGCGCCCGTTTTTTAGGGGTTAAAATCTCCAAAATAGAAATCCGTCCTTTTGGTGTATGCGGAATTCTAAAAGAGGGATACATAAACAACTCCGAAAAAGAGTTTTTAATTGCTTTTACGGGGCCTTTTATAAGCCTTTTTTTAGTCGCCCTCTCCCTTATTATCCCTTTTCCTATGAGGGACTATTTTTTCTGCGTCAATTTATGTATCTGCGCAATAAATCTTCTCCCCGCCCTTCCTCTTGACGGGGGACGAATGGTAAAATCTATGCTTACTTATAAAATGGGAATTCTCAGGGCCTATAACATTTCTTTAAAATTCGGGAAGATTTTAATCGCTCTTCTTATTCCCTTTTCTTTTTTGGTTTTATATGTAACCAAATTCAATTTCTCTTATGTCTTAATAACCGCTTTTCTTTTGGGGAATATTTACAGCGAGCAAAAGTGCATAACCCTCATAACTCTTAAAGAAATCCTTAAAAATCCTCACAAAGCAGACCACCTTAAAAGGACGAAAACCTATACGGTTTCGGAAAATGAATATGCGCGGAAAATTCTTCGCCATATTTCCTATGATTATTACACCATCGTAAACATAACAAAGGACGGCAAAATCATTGCCGCCCTGAGTGAAGAGCAGATTTTATCCGCTCTTTTAGACTATGGAATAACAGCCCGCTACTCTGATATTTTAAAACCTTATGCTCACTTCGCCTGAGTTTAAGGTTTCTTTTTTGCCGTCTCTTTCTATAATAAGACCGCCGAGACTATCTAAATCCACGGCCTTTGCTATGTATGTTTCGTTTCCTCTTATAACCTTTATTTCTTTCCCCAAAACGCAGGATAGCTTTCGGCTTTCCTCTAAAAATTCGCCGTTACCATAGGTTTTATAAAGTTCATCAAGCTCTTTTAAGATTTCTCTTAAAAGAGCTTCTTTGTCCTGCTTTTTAAGAGTTTCCTTTTCAATTGAGGTTGCGATATCTTTTATATCATCGGGGAACTCCGCTCCGTTTACATTTATGCCAACGCCTAGGATTATATACTCTGCCTTTCCTTCTGAGATAAGGCTTTCCGTTAAAATTCCGCAGACCTTTTTCTCATTTAAGTATACATCATTAACCCATTTAATCTTCGGGGAAACTCCACAGACCTTTTTGATTGCACGACAAACCGCAACCGATGCAAAAGAGGTTATGAGGAGACCGTTTTTTTCGTCAGTGGGCCTTAAAATTACGGACATATAAAGTCCTGCCCCAGAAGGAGAGAAAAAGCTTCTTCCCATTCGCCCTTTCCCTTTTGTCTGATGCTCAGCAACAATAACCGTTCCCTCTCCCTCGCCATTCTTTGCATATTCTTTTGCAAGGTCGTTGGTGGACGGTGTCTCTTCAATTCTTATTATCTTCTTACCGATTATACTCATTTTATCACCTGAAAAATTAAATTCCATACATTAGCCAGATATAGATATAAGCAGGAACAATTGCCGCAATTGTAAAGGGGATTCCGATTTTGAAAAAGTCTCCGTTTTTAACTGTATACCCTGCCTTTTTGAGGATTCCTATCCCCGTAATATTGGCAGAGGCGCCAACGGGGGTACAGTTTCCGCCAAGGGTTGCTCCTGAGAGAAGCCCGAAATAAAGAGGGGTTGCATCAATATTTAAGGCAGTTGCAATTCCTGCTATAACAGGAATCATTGTTGCAACATAGGGAATGTTGTCTATAAACGCTGAGATTATAACGGAAGCCACAACTATAACCGTATATAAAACAAAAACATTTCCGCCCCCGGTTTTTGCAAGGAGGCCGGCCAGGGCATCAATAACGCCCATATTGGAAATTCCGCCAATCATAAGAAAAATCCCGACCAGAATTCCTATTGTATTAAAATCAATTTCTTTAAGAGGAGGAATAATTGCTGAAAGCTTCTTCTTTTTTATCGCCTCATAAACCAGTCCGATTACAAGCAATCCACAACATATCAAACCATTTGTTATATCAGGTTTATTCGGAATAAATGACGCCCCAATCAAAAGGACAAGGACCATAATAAGTAGCACTGTGGGAACAAAATCCTCTACCTTTGTTCTTTCTTCCCTTTTAGGGATTGAGGCGGTTTCTTTCCTGAACAGGAAAAGCAAAATAAGCGCCGAAAGGACAGCTCCGAGCTCTACCGCAAAAAATATACTTGGTCTTCCTTTATACCAGAAGAAGTCCAGAAAACTCATATCAAGAGCGGAGCCAAGCATAATTGCCGTTGTATCTCCAACCAGTGTTGCCGCTCCTTGAAGATTGGATGAAACCGCAATGGCAATAATAAAAGGAACGGGATTGGTATCAAGTTTTTTGCAAATTGCAAGGCCAATAGGCGCAACCATTAAAACGGTTGCAACATTATCCACAAAGGCTGAGATTATCCCTGCAAAGAGTGCAAGGGCAACAACTGCCCACTTAATATTCGGGACCTTCTCCATAACCATATCTGCAAGCATCATTGGCATCTTGCTCTGTATAAAAAGCGAAACAAGGCCCATTGTTCCAATAATCATCAAAAGAACATTAAAATCAATTGAAGACAAAACCTCCGACACAGGAAGCATTCCCGATAAAATAAATAGCACCCCTGAAAAAAGGGCGATATAAGTTCTATACCTGCCAAAGGCAAGAATAAGAACATAACTCACTGCAAAAAGCACTATTGCCGGTATCATAAAAACTCCTCCTGCTTATATTAAATGCCTAATAAATTAATTTTATCACACTATATCTTTTGTGTCAAACCGCATATTTCTTACGATTTTCCCTTTTGGTATTTTTGCACAAATTTGGACTTAATATATTGATTTTTGGAAAGATTTGTTGTATCATTATGTTATATTGGATGAAAATCGGACAAAATAAGAAATATAAGGAGGAAGTTATGGACTTTTTCTCAATTCTCTCACTGGTAGGCGGACTCGCCCTCTTCCTTTACGGAATGGATGTTATGGGGGACAGCCTCAAAAAGATTTCCGGCGGTAAGCTTGAATCAATCTTAGAACGACTTACATCAAACCGTTTTAACGGCCTTATGCTTGGTCTTTTTGTTACTGCAATTATTCAGAGTTCCTCTGCAACAACCGTTATGCTTGTTGGTTTTGTTAACTCAGGTATTATGCGCCTTGGTCAAACAATCCCAACCATTATGGGTGCTAACATCGGAACAACTGTTACCTCCTGGATTATCAGTTTGTCTGATATAAGTCCGGAAGCAGGCTTTGTTCTCAAACTGTTTAAGCCTACTTCCTTTACTCCTATTTTGGCTCTTATCGGCGTTATTATGACAATGTTTGGAAACGAACGCAAGAAGGATGTTGGAACTCTTCTTTTAGGCTTTGCCGTTTTAATGTTTGGTATGGACACTATGAGTGATTCTATGAAGGGTCTTGGGGAAAGCGAAGCTTTTAAACAGATTCTCATTATGTTTAAGAATCCTATCTTAGCTATTCTCTGCGGAACAATCCTTACTGCGGTTATCCAGAGTTCTTCCGCTTCCGTTGGTATTTTGCAGGCGCTTTCCGCAACAGGTATTATACCACACGCAATCGCCCTTCCGATTATTTTGGGCCAGAACATAGGAACAACCATAACTCCTATTCTTTCTTCAATTAACGGTAACAGAGATTCAAAGAGAGTGGCTTTTGCCTGTCTCTTTATAAAAATCATCGGTGTTGTAGTCGTATATGGCGCATTCTTTATTCTTAATAAATTCTTCGCCTTTGGCTTTATGGAAACAAACGCAAGCTTTACAAGTATTGCTATTATTCATACAGTTTTCAATATTATTTCAACGATAATTCTCGTTCCGTTTACAACCCATATTGAGAAAATGGTTTGTAATATCATCAAAGGCAAGGAAGACGAGAACGCTCCAAGCGCCCTTGATACTCTTGATGACAGATTTGTTGAATATCCGTCTTACGCGCTTGAACTTAGCCGTAACTTAGTTGTTGATATGGCAAACACAGCGAAAGAGTCCTTTATCAAAGCAACAAAGCTTGTTAAAAACTTTAACGAGGATATTGTTAAAGAAATCCATGAGGGCGAAAAGAAAATTGACACCTATGAAGATAAAATCAGCTCATACCTGGTTAAAATCGCGGGGCAAAACCTTTCCCATGATAACAGTGAAACCACAACAAAGCTTCTTCATATAATCGGCGATGTTGAGAGAATTGGCGACCACGCGGAAAATGTTGTTAAAGTTGCCACAGAAATTTACGAAAAGAAAATCAAATTCTCTGATGAGGCAACTGAGGAAATTAAGGTTATTACCGCTGCTGTTTGCGAGATTATTGATATTACAATGACAGCCCTTGAAAAGAACAATATTGAGCTTGCAAGACACATTGAGCCACTTGAACAAACAATTGACTCTCTTAAACACAAGCTTAAAAATCGTCACTTTGCAAGACTTCAAGCAGGAAAGTGCACAATTGAACTTGGTTTCGTATTCTCCGACCTTTTATCAAACTATGAAAGAGTTGCTGACCACTGTTCAAACATCGGCGTTGCACTTCTGCAGATTGCAGACGACTCAATTGATGCTCACGAATATTTCCGCAGCTTAAAGAGAAACGGCGATAATGAGTTTATGTCTCAGTACGACCAGTATAAAGCAAAATACAAACTTTAAGATATAAAAAAAGCCACCCTACTAGGGTGGCTTTTTTTATTTGAAATTATCTATAATTTCAAGCATTTCATCAGGCTTTTCAATTATAAATTCCGCTCCGTTTTTCACTAGTTCTTTCTTGTCGCGGAAGCCCCATAAAACTCCGACGGTGTGGCATCCTCCGCCATTTCCCGTTTTCATATCCGTTGAGGTATCCCCTATGTAAAGACACTCATCTCCCGTAACATTAAAGGCATCAAGAATTTCAAATAGGCCAGTTGGATCCGGCTTTTTCGGTCTGCCATCTGAGTTTCCAATTATAAGGTCAACTCTTTCTCCAAGAAGAATATCAACAACTTTAAGAGCCGTCATTTCAGGCTTATTGGTAAAGACCGCAACCTTTATCCCTCTCTTTATAAGCTCTTCTATAAGCTCGGTTACTCCCTCATAAACCTCCGTTAAATACATAAAATCGTCGTCATAATCCTTTATGTATTTATTATAAACCTTATTAAATGTTTCCTTGTCGGAAACACCTACCTCACTAAGCATTCTTTCAATCAAAGTAACGGCACCATCGCCCACTAATATTTTATATCTTTCCTTATCAATTGAGGGAAGGCCATACTCATTCAAGGCATTATTCGCATAATACGCAATAGTAGTTATGGTATCCGCAATTGTTCCGTCTAAATCAAATACGCAAAGTTTTATCATTGTTGTTTCTCCTTCTGAAAATCTATATTGTCGCCTCTTGAAAAATCAATTTTAAGTCCCAAGGCTGAAACTTTTTCCTCTATTTTCTTAATGCTTTCCGCCGCCTCGTCTCCCGTATATGCTTTATCGTTATAAAGGGCATAATCCTTGCGGAAATCAAGGGGAGAAAGGTTTGGCATAATAACATTCGCCCCTGCCAGAAGTCCCATTTCCCGTCCGTCCTTTGAAATTGTTCCAAGAGCAGTTGTGGCGGGAATTAAGCTTTTTGGAAGAAGTATTCTCGTTAGAGCAAGCATAGTTATTGTAAGTTCTAATGGGCCTTGGGCATAGTCCCTAAACGGCGTGTCGCAGTGAGGGATAAACGGGCCGATGCCCACCATTTCGGGGGAAAGCTCCTTTAAAAAGAGCAGGTCTTCTGCTAAATATTCCTCAGTCTGAAACGGAGAGCCAACCATAAACCCTGCCCCAACCTGAAAGCCTAGGTCCTTCAAATCATAGAGACATCTTTTCCTGTTTTTTAAGGAAAGACTCACCGGGTGGAGCTTTTTATAATGCTCCTCCGTTGCGCTTTCGTGGCGGAGAAGATATCTGTCCGCCCCTGCGTCTTTATATTTCTTATAGGTTTCCTTTGTTTTTTCCCCGAGGGATAAAGTTACTGCGCAATCAGGATAGTTTTCTTTGATTTCCCCAATAATTTTGCACATAGTTTCATCATCAAAGAAATCGTCCTCGCCCCCTTGCAGAACGAAAGTATGAAATCCAAGCTCATAGCCTCTTTTGCAACAGGACATAATCTCTTCATGGCTTAGGCGATAGCGGTTTACCTTTTGGTTGGCGCAACGGATTCCGCAATAAAAACAATCGTTCTTGCAAAAGTTTGAAACCTCAATTAAGCCTCTTAGATAGACTTTATCCCCATAATACTTCTTTCTAAGGGAAAAAGCCTTGTCAATTAAGGCTTTATCGGTTTTATCTTTATTAAGTTTAATAAGCTCAGTAAGCTCACTTTTGTTCATTGCAGAAATATCCACTTTCCGCCTCCGCTATAAAATAATATCTATGGCCTTTTCCATAACGGAAATTTCCATATTCTCAGTTTCTCCGCCGAACTCTCCGTCAAAGGTCCATTTTATCTTTTCCTTGCTTTCAAAAGACATTTCCCTGGCAGAAAATTTAAGGAAATACTCCTCGCTAAGCTTGTTTGACATCATTTCCGCCGTCATAATGGAAAGCTGAGCCATATTTTTCGGCTTTCTCACAAGAATAACCTCAAAGAGACCGTCATTTATCTGAGAGTTTTCGTTATACTTTGTCTTCATTCCTGCAACATGGTCAACATTGGTTACAAGGCCTAAAATAAACTCGCCTTTTTCTTCCTTGCCGTCCCACTTAACAGTCATTTTATATGGCTTTATATTTGCAAGGCTTTTCATCCCTGCGAAGAAATATGCCGCTCTTCCAAGAGCGTTTTTGGCATTCTGAGGGGTTTCATAGGAAACCTCAGTAAAGAGGCCAAAAGCTGCAACATAGGAGAAATATTTGTCATTTCCTTTGCCGATATCAATGGAGGTCGCCTCTCCATCTGTAATCTTTTCAACAGCTTTTTTAACAGTCTTCGGAATACCAAGGGCCGTTGCAAAATCATTAACCGTTCCTGACGGGATATAGCCAAAAGAAGGTCTTCTTTCTTTTTCAATTTCCATAAGACCGTCAATGGCTTCCAGCAATGTTCCGTCTCCGCCGGAAACAACAATCATATCGTATTGCTTTCCATAATTTTTAATCTGTTCGTAGGCGTCATTTTGCGCTTGTGTAGGATGAACACGGACTTCCCACCCCTCACTTACAAAACTGTTGACAATATTAAAAAGCTCAGTTTTAATTCGTGCTTTACCTGATATTGGGTTAAATATAAACATCATCCGTTTCACATTTTTCACCGCCTTTAAAGATATTTTACTACACTTCTTCTGAAAATACAATAGATTTTTAAAAAAAGCTCTGCATCAGCAGAGCTTTTTTCTTAGTCAATTATTTGTGCACTCTTGATTACAATAGGCTCAGTTGGGCTTGCCATTTCTCCCATTGAATTAGGCATTCTCGGAATATCCAAGAAAGCATCAATCGTTTCCATTCCCTCTACAACTTTTCCGAATGCCGCATAGTTTCCGTCAAGGAAAGATGCATCATCATAGCAGATAAAGAACTGGGAGCTTGCGCTATTTGGGTCCATTGACCTTGCCATTGAGATAACTCCTCTCTCGTGGGAAAGAGTGTTGTCAAAAAATCCGTTTGCGGCAAATTCGCCTTTGATTTTTCTCTCACTTCCGCCCATTCCTGTTCCTGTCGGGTCTCCACCCTGAGCCATAAAGCCTTCAACAACCCTATGGAATGGTGTTCCGTCATAGAATTCATTTTCAACCAAATCAATAAAATTTTCAACTGTTTCAGGTGCAAATTCAGGGTAAAGCTCGATTACGAACTCTCCGCCGTTTTCCATTGTTACTTTAACTTTTGTGTTTTCCATTTTAGTTTCTCCTTATTTTATAACCGCTTTTTTGATAACAATCGGAGTTTTCGGCACTGCCATTTCTCCCATTTCGTTATAGCCTCTTTCAACCTTTAAGAAATTGTCAATGGTTGACATGCCCTCAACAACCCTGCCGAATGCCGCATAGTTTCCGTCAAGGAAAGATGCGTCTCCGTAACAGATAAAGAACTGAGAACTTGCGCTGTCAGGGGCGCTTGATCTTGCCATTGAGATAACTCCTCTCTGGTGAGAAAGGGTGTTCTGTGTAAAGCCGTTTGATGCAAATTCGCCCTTGATTGTCTGGGCGCTTCCGCCCATTCCGTTGCCCTGCGGGTCGCCGCCCTGAGCCATAAAGCCTTCAACAACTCTATGGAATGTCAATCCGTCATAAAAACCTTCTTTTATGAGTTTAACAAAGTTTGCAACGGTCTGAGGTGCATACTGCGGATAAAGCTCAATAGTGAACTTTTCTCCGTTTGACATTGTAAACTCCGCCATTGTTTCTTTCTTTGGAACTTCACTTTCTTTATATTCTATCGGTTCTTCCTCCAAAACCTCAGGCTCTTCTTCCCCGCTCTGAGATGTAAGTTCGCTCTCAATGGGGTTTTCTGCCGTCTCAGGCTTTGTTCCAAAATAAACGCCAACCCCTATTGCAATTGTTAAAACAACCGCAACAAGAGCCCATATCCAAAGGCCTTGGTCTTTACCTTTGCCTTGTCCTTTTCTTAATTCTTGTCTTTTTTGTTGTCTTGATTTAGCCATAATTCCCTCCAAAAATAATACCTTTTTATATTGTAATTTACCCTCAACTTTTTGTCAATACTATTAATGTTAAAAATTTATTAATTTGCCTTAAAGGACTTGTATTTTTTAGAATAATATGGTAATATAAAGTTTAAGACAATTTTTAATCTTTACGGAGGGGATCAAGTGAAGAAACATTTTAAAGGTTTTGGATTTTATATAATATTACTCATTGTAATCATTATGATATATTCAATGGTTTCAACAGGGGATAATGCGGTTACTTATAAGTTTTCCGACCTTGTTGGAGCAATCAAAAGCGAAAACATCAAGGAGCTTGAAGTTGTTGAAAACACAGCTTTGGCGACGCTCAAAAACGGAACAAAAATCGAGGTTGATATCCCAAGCTATAACGCTCTCTTTGAG
>JAFQRU010000118.1 GCA_017409915.1 Clostridia bacterium | reverse complement strand
TAGTCAGAGCCAATTTCCTTGGCTTTTTCCGGAGTTGTTATTCTTACCTGGTCTCCGACATCCCCACCGGCAAATCTTATTCCCGGAGTTACAGTCAGGAATTCTTTTCCGCAAACATCCTTAACCTTGCTTGCTTCAAGAGGTGAACATACAACCCCGTCAAGACCACATTCAGATGCATTCTTTGCATATTTCATAACAACTTCATCAAGAGGTGCATCAATGAGCAAGTCATTCTTCATTCGCTCTTCACTTGTTGATGTGAGCATTGTTACCGCGATTAAGAGAGGACGGCTTCCGTCTTCTCTTGTTAAGCCTTCAAGGGCCGCCTCCATCATAGCTTTTGTTCCGAAAGCGTGAAGATTTACCATATCAACATCAAGGCGAGATAAAACTGCCATTGATTTTTTAACCGTGTTTGGAATATCGCAGAGTTTTAAATCGAGGAATATTTTATGTCCTCTTGCCTTAATCTCTTTAACAATTTCAGGACCTGCTGAATAATAAAGTTCCATGCCTATTTTAACATAAGGCTTTCTCTGGGTAAACTTATCCAAAAAGTTTAAAGTTTCCTCTTTGCTGGCAAAATCGCAAGCAATAATTACATCCTTTCCCATTAGTGGGCACCTCCTATAATGTCGCTTAACTTTTCTATTTTGTATTTTTCACAAAGAGCAGGTAGCTCTTCGATGATATTCTTGCAAACATACGGCTCAGTTAAATTTGCCGCACCAACCTGCACAGCAGTTGCCCCCGCAAGCATCATTTCAATAACATTTTCAGCAGTTGCAACTCCGCCAACACCCATAATCGGGATTTTAACGGCTTCATAAACATCATATATCATTCTGATTGCAACAGGGAAAATTGCAGGCCCAGAAAAACCGCCTTTTTTATTGAAAATAACAGGTTTTCTTGTCTTTAAATCAATTTTCATACCCATAAGTGTATTTATAAGGGTAAGTCCGTCCGCCCCTGCATCTTCGCAGGCTTTTGCAATCTCAACAATATCCGTAACATTCGGAGAAAGCTTTATAAATACAGGCTTATTTGTAACAGCTTTAACCCGTCTTGTAACCTCCGCCGCATTTTTTGCATCAGTTCCAAAGCTCATTCCTCCTGCGTGAACATTAGGACAGCTTATGTTTACTTCAATAATTCCGATTTCAGGAACTTCTCCTAACTTTTCGCAGTTGTATGTATACTCATCAAGGGAAAAGCCGCCAACATTTGCAATTGCTTTTTTATTAAAGCACTGACGAAGCTTTGGTATTTCCTCGGAAATAACTTTTTCAACGCCTGGATTTTGAAGGCCAACCGAGTTTATCATTCCCTCTCTGCATTCTGCAATTCTGGGGAGAGGATTGCCAAATCGTGGTTCTTTTGTTGTGCCTTTAAGAGAGATACTTCCCAAGATATTTATATCATAAAGTTCAGAAAATTCATATCCAAAGCCATATGTTCCGCTTGCAGGAATTATGGGATTATCAAGGCGAATTCCGCCTAAATTAACACTTAAATCTACCATATTATTTCCTCCTTTTTAAGAACAGGGCCGTCTTTACAAATTCGCTTGTTTCCATATTTTGTTTCACAAGAGCATCCCATACACGCTCCAAAACCGCATCCCATTCTCGCCTCAAAACTAAGCTCGCCTGATGTTTTTGATGCGTCATAAACGCCTTTAAGCATAGGCTCAGGACCGCAGGTATAAAAATATGTATAAGCTTCTATTTCTTTCATTGCGTCGGTCACAAAGCCTTTTATACCCTCTGTTCCGTCATTTGTTGTTACATAAACCTTTGCGCCAAGCTTTTCAAATTCAGTCTTATAGAAAACATCTTCCTGGCTCATAAATCCCATAATAACCGTAACATCTTTGCCATTTTCTATAAGCTTTCTGCAAAGATTAAACATAGGGGGAACGCCAACTCCTCCACCGATTAAAAGAGGCTTGTCCCCGCTTTTTTCTATATCAAAACCATTGCCAAGGCCTGTTAAAATATCAAGCTTTCCGCCATCCATTTTGCTCATTTTTTCTGTACCTTCGCCAACAACCTTATAGATTATGGTTATGGTCTTATCGTCATAATCACAAACTGAAATAGGGCGTCTTAAAAAGAGGCCGTCAAGTTTTATATTTATAAACTGCCCAGGGCGGACTAAATCGGAGGTATCCCCATAAAGAACCATTTCGTAAATATCCCGCGCGATTTTTTTGTTTGATACTATATCAAATAAACTTTGTTTCATTATTCTTCCTCCATATATGCAATTTTCCCGTTTGCCACGGTCATTTTGCACTTGCCGTATACTTCTTCATTCTCAAAAGGAGTAGCCTTGCCCATAGATAAAAATTCGTCAGGATTAACCTTATACTTCTCGTTTAAATTAAATACAGTAAAGTTTGCAACCTCCCCTGCTTTAATCCCTGTTTTTATGTTGAATCGTTTTGATGGGTTTATGCTCAAAAGCTTTACAAGTGATTCCAAACTCATTTTGCCGGTTTTACCAAATTTAGTATACATCACAGGGAAAGCAGTTTCAATCCCAACAACACCCATCAGGCTGTCTTTTAAGCCTTTGCCTTTTTCCTCTTTGGAATGGGGAGCGTGGTCCGTTGCAATCATATCAATTGTGCCATCTTTTATCCCCTCCACCAAAGCATCTCTGTCCTTTGCGCTTCGGATTGGAGGATTCATTTTAAATCTCCCCTCGTCCTTTATATCCATATCGCAAAGTGTAAGATAATGAGGCCCGGTTTCACAGGTTATATCAACTCCCTCGGCCTTGGCCTTCCTGATTAAATCAACGCTTTCCTTAGTAGAAATATGGCAGACATGATATTTAGCTTTTGTTTCTTTTAAAAGTTCAATATCTCTTTTTATAGGGAGCCATTCGCTTTCAGAGCAAATTCCCTTATGCCCGTTTACTTTGGCATATTCGCCATCGTGGATATAACCACCATTTAAAAGAGAATTTTCTTCACAATGAGCAACAATTATCTTGTCAAGCTTTTCCGCTTTCTCCATAGCGTTTTTCATCATCTCAGCATCCTGAACGCCTCTGCCATCATCGGAAAAGCCAACAACTTTATCCGCCATACCTTCCATATCGGAAAGTTCTTCCCCTTTTTCTCCGCAAGTAATAGAGCCATAAGGATAAACGGAGATAACTGCATCTTTTTCAATTATATCTGTCTGCGCTTTGAGATTTGATACACTGTCAGGGACAGGGTCTAAGTTGGGCATAGAGCAAACCGCAGTGTATCCACCCTTAGCGGATGCCATAGTTCCCGATTTTATTGTTTCTTTATATGAAAAACCCGGTTCTCGAAGATGCACATGAACATCAATAAAACCGGGGAAAACATAACAATTTTCAAAATCAAATAGACTACGGCTCTCGTCCGCAGTTGCATCAGAAATTTCAGATACCAATCCGTTGTCAATGAATATATTTTTCTTCTTAAAAGAATTGTCTTCATAAACCATAGCGTTTATTATGGCAAACTTCATTTTGTCTTACGCTCCTTTGTATTGATATCTTATACATTTTACCACACAGCAAAGCCTTTGTCAAGAAAAACGCCACCCTTTATTTATTAAAAAAAGAGAAAACACCGTGTAATTTTTACACGGCGTTTTCTCTACTGAAAAGGGGCTGTCTGCAACCCGAGCAGACATCAACAGGGTTTAAATGTATAACTCATCTCTTAACACTTGATTAAGGGATGAAGGCAATACCTTATTTTCGCATAAGAAGCGACACCAGCAGTTTGCTTCTTCTTCCATAAAGAAAAGCTCAGGGGATGTATTTTCCCTTGTGTCGTCCTTAAATGTTTCGCGTCCGATTATCTTATGTTTTTCTCCTTTAACGGCTTTGTATTCAACTAAAATTTCGCCTTCTTCAAAGCTCTCTCTGAATGTAAATTCCATATAACTTTTCTCCATATTTCCTTGCGTACTTTGGCGACGACCGTCTGTATCACTATTATCCCATAACAGCTATCAATTTTCAATGACACTTTTTAAAAATTTTTAAAATTGCAAAATTCCTTATTATATGGGGATTTTTTACTTTTTCCGCTGAATTTTATATTATTATGTAACCCACTTTCTCAAAAAAATATGTCAAAAGAAATACTTTTGACATATAATTTTTTATTCAATTGTTCGCCCTAAAAACCCTGCTGCAACTTCAACTAGCTTTGTTTCGGTATCAGTCGGGTTTTCCTCTTCGGATTTTGCAAGAAGAACCACTGATCCTATGCTGTCTCCTTCGTGGATTATTGGAGCCACAACCCCAGCTTTATGGTTGTCGTTATCCTCAATAATGCTGACCTTCTTATTGTTTGGATTTGCTACAAAAATTGTTTTGTCGTCCATAATCTTTTCGAGCTGAGGAGAAACTTTCTTGTCGCTTAACTCCTTTTTAGAAACGCCCGAAACTGCAATTATTGTATCCTTGTCAGAAATGCAAGTTGCAAGACCTGAGGCTTTGGATAACGCCTCGGCATATTGCCGTGCAAATTCCCCAAGTTCTCCTATGGGAGAATACTTTTTAAATATAACTGTTCCGTCACTTTCCGTAAAAATTTCAAGAGGATCTCCCTCCCTTATCCGCATAGTTCTTCTTATTTCCTTGGGAATAACCACTCTGCCTAAATCATCTATTCTCCTTACAATTCCGGTTGCTTTCATTTTATTAAAAACTCCTTTTTGGTTGATTTTCAAAGTTATTGTTTGCAATCTTAGGAATTTTTATGTAAGGAAAAAAGTGGGGAAAACACAATCCTTTTTGAACAAAAAAATAAAAGGCAGTCAAAAGACTGCCTTTTATTTTCTTATTAGTTATTTTC
>JAFQRU010000117.1 GCA_017409915.1 Clostridia bacterium | reverse complement strand
CGGGAAGTGCTTTAAGGTTACGGCAACTCCGCCTTTTTTAAGGCCCTTGATTATCCATTCAACCTTTCTTGAAACCTCGTCTTTGTCGTAGCCAAAGGAGCGGTCGCCAATCATATTGAACTTGTCCTCTGCCATAACATCAGCCACAGGAGCGAAGTTCATATTAAGACCAAGTTCTTTTAATGCCTCGCCGATTTTCTCGCCGATTGCATAAGCGCTGTCCGCATCACTAACCTGACCCATAGGTTCAATTTCTCCAAGACTCATCTGGGAATTTCGGCTTATAGAAAACTTTTGTCCTCCTTCTTCCGTTGTTCCGAGGAACATAGGAATTTTCGCGAAGCTCTGAGTATTTTTAAGAAGCTCTTTGGCTTGGGTTCTGTCCTGCAAGTTTTTCTCTGCATAGACAATTCCGCCAACATTTTTCTCATCAACTGCCTTCTTTGTTGTCTCCCCTGCAAAAATAACATCTTCGGTTTCTGTGAGCTGTTCAGGAGTTACATAGAACATCTGATAGAGCTTTTCTTCCAGAGTCATATCCTCTAAAATGCCCTTAACCTTGTCGGATGCTGTGATTGATACCTTTTCAGGTTTTTTCGCAGGTTCCTCCGTTTCGGCAGGGGCAAAAATCGAGCATCTGCTGAAAAGATATACAAGGCAAAGGAGCACTAAAATCCCAATAACTATGTATTTCGGTAAATGTTTCATACTGTTTATTCCTTTATAAAAATTTAAGATTACTCATTAATTTTACACTAAAACAAGGCCCTTGTCAACAAAAATAAAAGGGATGTAAAGAATTACACCCCTTCATTTTTAAAAGATTATTCGCAACAGTCGCAGTCGCCGTCGCAATCCCCATCGCAAACGAACTCAATTTCAATAGGCTCGCCGCAGTATGGGCAAGCAAGGTCTTCGCACTGGAAATCTTCATAAGTTAAGAAAACATCTTTTCCGCACTTTTCACAAGTAATTACGAATTCGTCGTCCTCGTCTCCTTCGTCATAGTCATAGATTTCGTCTTCGAAAACTTCTTCACATAAAATATCGATAGCTTCGTCAACCTCGTCGATTTTATCTGCAAGGAAGCCCTGCTCATCGTCAATCATTTCCATTTCGGCTGTAATATCGCCAAGGAGGGCGATAATCTCATTTAAAAGTATTGCCTCGTCAGAATTCTTGTCCATTTTCATTCCGTCAGCAAGACCTTTAAGATAAGCCGCTCTGTTTGTTAAATCAGACATAATATGATCTCCTTTATAATTAAACTCTTGACATATATTCTGCGTTTCTTGTGTCAATTTTAATCATATCGCCTTCGTTAATAAACATAGGAACTGTGATAATTGCACCAGTTTCAACCTTAGCTGGCTTTGTAACATTTGAAGCTGTGTTACCCTTAATACCAGGTTCAGTTTCAACAACTAAAAGCTCAACAAAGTTCGGTGGTTCAACATTGAATACATTGCCTTTATAGGAAAGGATAGTAACCACCATATTTTCCTTAACAAATTTAAGAGCGTCACCAAGCTGGTCCTCACTGAGTGGAAGCTGGTCATATGTTTCCTGATCCATGAAATAGTAAAGACCGCTGTCTTCATATAAATATTCCATGTCCTTTCTTTCTATATGAGCCTTTGCAACCTTTTCTGTTGGGTTAAAGCTTCTTTCTGTAACACCGCCTGTTATAACATTCTTCATCTTTGTTCTAACGAAAGCCGCACCTTTACCAGGTTTTACATGCTGAAACTCAACAACCTGATAAACATTACCTTCAAATTCAAATGTTATACCGTTTCTGAAATCACCCGCTGAAATCATTGGGGATACCTCCTTTAATTTTCTTGTTATATTACTAACACTATTTTATACTAAAATCATCCAAATTGCAAGAGCTTTTTCAAGTTTTGTCTAAATTTCCAATAAATTCTTATCGCTTTTTGAAAGGATGGTGCAACCGCCATTATTTACTACCACCAAATCCTCAATTCTCACCCCGCCAAAATCGGGAATATAAATCCCAGGTTCACAGCTTACAACCATATTCTCCTCTAAAATATCCAAGGAGTTTGGAGATAAAGTTGGAGCTTCGTGGATTAAAAGTCCTACTCCGTGGCCTAAGGAATGTCCGAAATATTCACCATAGCCTGCTTTTTCGATTATTTCTCTTGCACCTCGGTCTGCATCGGCACATTTTACACCGTTTTTTATCATAGTGAGGCCTTTTAACTGGGCCGAAAGGACGATATTATAAATCTCCTTTTGCTTTTCACTTGCCTTTCCAAGAACAACCGTCCTTGTCATATCGGAGCAGTATCCCTCGTATATGCAACCAAAATCAAGGGTTATAAAATCTCCCTTTTCGATTTTCTTATCAGACGGGACACCGTGGGGCATACTTGTTTTCTTTCCGCTTATGGAAATGGTGTCAAAAGAGGTTTTCTCCGCTCCCGCTTTTTTCATAAAATATTCAAGCTCCGTGGCGATATCGTTTTCGGTTATCCCCTCTTTTATGAATTTTAGAATATGAGAAAAGGCATTGTCGCCGATTTCTTCTGCCTTTTTAATTTTCTCAATTTCAAAAGGCGTTTTTATTATTCTTTTTCTGTCAATCTCTTTCCCCTTGCCAATATAAGCGCAAGTTGTTTTGGCTTTTAAGTTTTCAAGAGAGGAAACCGTCATAAAATTATCTTCAATGGCGATTTCTTTAAAGCCTTTATTGTTTATATAGTCGGTAAGGTCCGAGGATTTTTTCGTCTCGATTACCTTAAAGTCTTTCGCCTCTTTTTCCGCCACTTCCGTATATCTTGAATCGGTAAACAAAACCCGTTCATCTTTGGAAATCAAAAGGAAGCCTTCGCCCCCTGAGAATGAGGAAAAATAGCGCATATTATATGGGGAGGTTATTAAAACCGCCTCAGTATCTTTTAATATGTCATCCAGTTTTTTATACATATATCTCCCTCTTTTCAAGGTAGATTTTTTTAAGTTCCATTGCGTCCTCTGTCTGAGTTCCCCTGGATTCGCAGATAACAGTTGGGGTTAAGTTTCGCTTTGCCATAATCTCTGCAACAGGAGAGAATTCAGGGCCGTATTCCGTTTCAGAGTAGCACCTGTGCTTTTTCTCTCCTGCGGAAGTAAACTCGATTCGGCTGTAATGAATATGGAAGTTTTGTGCTCTTTCTTTTCCCAGTTTATTTTCAATTATATCAAAAATCCGCTCAAAGTCTTCCATCTCTTTAAGGCCGCCGCGGGTCTGGGAATTTATATGGCCGAAATCAACCGTTGGGAGAAGTCTTTCGTCAAGAGAGCAAAGTTCTCAGACTTCCTCTATTGTTCCAAGCTGGTTAACCTTTCCCATTGTTTCAGGGCAGATATGAATATGCCCGAGCCCTAGATTGTCCGCCTCGTAAACTGTCTTTTTTATGGTTTGGGCGGCAAGTTCAACCGCCTTTTTTCTTGTAATCTTTGAGCAGGAGCCAGAGTGGACAACAATTCTTTTAGCTCCCATAACATTTGCAACAGAGAGGGTGTCTAAGATATATTTAACGCTGTTTTCCCGCTTTTCCTCTTCTGTTGAAGAAAGGCTTATAAAATAAGGGGCATGAACCGATAAGGTTATCCCCTTCTCCTTTGCTTTCTCCCCAAGCTCTTTTGCTGAGTCGGGAGAAATCTTTATTCCTTTCCCGCACTCATATTCATAGGCTTCCAAGCCTTTTGCTCTGAGCCAATCGGGAATATTAAGGGAAGTTTTGTTCCCCTCTTCATAAAATTTTTCACAGTTTCCGCCAGGTCCGAATTTCGCTAACATATAATTCCTTTCACTCTCTTCTTATGAGGAAGAATAAGTCTTTCAAAAATTCTTTTAAACTTTATGAATTTCCCCTCAACGGGAGAAATCTGTTCAATTAAAACAGTGAACATTCCTGCCATATTTCCGCCGAGCATATCCGTAAAAAGCTGGTCCCCGACCATTGCGGTTTCCTTTGGGGAAATCCCCATATCAGCGCAGATTTTTTTGAGGTTTTTGGTTAAAGGTTTTTTTGCCTTAGGCAAAAATCCAATGCCAAGCTCGGCTGCAAAATGTTCAACTCTTCCCTTATTATTATTGGACGCTATGTATGAAACAAAACCCATTTTCTCAAGTTTTTTAAACCAATCTTTAATTTTCTTATCAGGTTTTGGAGTGTCATAGGGGACAATTGTGTTATCCACATCAAAAATAAACCCTTTTATGCCTCTTTCTTTTAAAGCGTCAAGGTCAATATCAAATATAGAAAGCTCATATAAAGACGGTTTGAACAGTCGCATCTATTTTCTCCTTATATAAATTTTTCATTGTTATACTTTGTGGGCAGTCCCTCGCGATATAAATGGGAGTCGTTGGAAAGCATAAGCATTTTAGGGATACATATGCCCTGGCTATCTTCCTTAAACTCAATAACTGTCATTCCCGAATGGCTTATATCCATCTTTGTCCACACAGTCGGGAGAGGGATGTTAAGCAAAATTCCAAGCCAGGAAAGACCAAATCCGCCGTGACAAAACGCCGCAACTCTTAAATCGTTAGGAGCGGTTGCCTTATACCAGCCATTTTCTCTGTCGTGAACATAGCCAAGCTCACTTAAAAATCTGTCCGACTCATTTAAAATTCTCTCATATCCACTTTTACATTTTGGGGTAT
>JAFQRU010000116.1 GCA_017409915.1 Clostridia bacterium | reverse complement strand
CAGTGGTCAGTTGTTCCCGACAAAGAGGGAAGCGACTCTACCGCTTATGATTACAGCGGAACTTTCTATGCAAACGGCAAAAGAATTGTGGGCACTGCAACAACCGAAGATAACTGGGAAACTTGCTCCTTTGTGGCTTTATGATAGGTTTTCTTACCCAGCCACATCCTGACTTTCTTTTAATTTCAGGCAGAGAATATAAAATCAATACCGATTTTCGCGTATGGATAGAAATCTCGGAGATATTTTCAGAGGAAAATATCTCCCCTGCCGACAAAATCATAAAAATCTTTTCTCTTATCTTTACTTCTTCTGTCTTGCCGTCATCCGTTGATGAAGCTATTAAATCAATAGGAGAATTCTTAGCACCCTTTTCCTCAGGTAGTGAGGAAAAGGGAAAGGGCGGCAACACAGCTTTTTCTTTCTCCCATGACGGCGGACTTATTTATGCCGCGTTTCTTTCCCAATACGGCATAGATTTAACCTCCGCCCATCTTCATTGGTGGAGGTTTTTAGCTTTATTTTTCGCTCTTGATTCCTGCAAGTTTACGGAGATTGTTAAAATAAGGGCTTTGGATTTATCCACCATCAAAGACACAGACCAAAAGCGTTTTATCCGCAAACTAAAACGCCTTTACCGACTTCCTTCGGTTTCGCCCCGTATGTCAGAGGAAATCGGCAAAATTTTTTAAGGAGTTGATTTTATGCCATACAACACTGATGCCGAAAAGGCAAATACGGCAAAAGAGGAAATTGAAATTGAAAGACAAAAAAACGAGGAGCTTTTAAAACTCCAAAAAAACTATAATTTAAGCTACATTGCTTCTCTTAAAAATCTTACAAAAGAAGAGAAGAAAATTATGACTGCTCTTAAAGCCGAAATCAAGGATATTTACGCTTCTCTTTCCCAGGTGGCAGAAGAAAATATCGAAAAGGTTTTAAAGAGCCAGGAAAAGCTTTTAAAAAAGCTTTCTGCTCACAAAGATTACACCCACTCCCATTTTAATGTTTACGGTGGTGGAGAAAACGGCGGACTTTTAAGCTATGACATGCTAAACGATTATTCCGCGGCAAACCGTGAGCTTATGGACTACTACAAGGCTATTGTCAGCATCAAAGAAAGGCTTAACGAGGGCGGATTTGACTCATCCTTAATGAGCGGATTTTTGTCCCAGCTTTCCGACATGTCGGTTACAGACGGAAGCAAATTCCTCTCCCTTTTGCTTAATTCATCTGACGCAGATTTTGGGAGAGTTGCACAAGGATACTCGGAAAATCAAAATCTTACAAAGAGAATTTCCGCTGAGCTTTACTCCGAAGATTTTGCTCAGGCAGTTGATAACACCGCATCATATATGAAAGCTGAGCTGGAGAAATTAGGTTTTGAAATCCCTGAGAGCTTTACATTAAGCGGGACCATTTCTGCCGAAAACTTCGGCTATGCTTTTGTTAAAAACCTTGAAAAACAGCTTGAAAGTGTCAGAAGTATGATTTCGTCTTTCAGCTCTTCTCTTGCTTCTCCGTCATATTCTTTCAATCTTTCTGGAAACACCGCGAACCCTACTACAAATGTTACTTATAACCAGAGTTTTACGGTGGGTTCTTCCAAAGACTCGACTTTTGAACAAATAACTGCCTGGGAAAATGCAACCACTCAGGCCAGATTAAGGGGGCAATAAATATGTCATACATTGTTTATAAAAACGATTTAGGAGAGCTTACCTTCTCCGGTGGTCTCTCCGATTTTTCAATTCGCGAAATTGTTGGGCTTGGCACCCCTGAGAAAAAATATCAGACACGGGAATATCTTGATTTTGACGGGCAGAGGACCCTTTCTTCCCGCTTTGTCCCCAGAACAATTTCTATGTCCTTTGATATTTCAGGGAAAGACACTTCCGCCCTTACGGCAAAGCTTTATAAAATTTTATCAAAAGAAGGCACTCTTTACACCTATTTTAATGCCTCTTGCCGAAGAATTACGGTAAATCAGGTTAAGGTGGATTCCTTTACCCGCAACAGCTCTCGCTCACGCTCTTTCGTGGCACAGTTTATCTGCGACAATCCTTATTTTTTTGATACTCAGACTGTTTCCATGCCTTGCTACGAAACAATAAAAAACATCAGATATAATGAGGAAAGCGGAAAATGGAATCTGGATACACCGACTATATGGGGTGCGAAAAACAATAATCTTCTTCTTTTAAACACAGGAGATATCCGTGCCTATCCTACATTTAAAATTCACTCACTTGGAAACTCAGATAGCTCAAACGGAATCGAACTTTTAAGGGTTAAGCCTGACTCCCCAAGCGAGATAATTCAAAGGTTTGCTCTTTCTTATGCTTTAACCGACGGAGAAACTCTCACTATCTCTTTTGACCCCCGTTCAGATTTGGGAAGGCGGTATTTAAAAAGCAGTCTGGGGGTTAATCTTCTTCCTTTCCGTGATGAAAATTCAAGTCTTTCGGACTTTTATTTAGAACCGGGGGAAAACAGGATTATCCTTAACAATTTAAGCACAGGAAACATCCTCTCTGCATCGCTTTCTTACGAAAATCAATACATAGAGGGGGTTTATTAAATGGAGCTTTTTCTTTACGATTTTGAGGGAAATGAGCTTGGTTTTTCCGATAAAATTATCTCCTCATACCGAAAGTTATCTTTTAACGACATAGGTTCTTCTGAGTTCCATATTGAAATTTCCGACCCCCTTTCCTCTGTCATAGCAGAAAATGATTATCTTATTTTAGAGCAGGACGGGACTTTTCAGGATGTTATTATCGGTCATAAAGCCGAGGAAGATTTTACTATCTATTGCCGTTCTCTTTCCTGGCTTTTATCAAAGATGATTGTTCCGCCACAGTCTCTTTCTGGCTCTGCCAAAACCCTAGCCGAGACACTTTTAAAAAGCTCCTATGGGTGCTCTATTTCTATGGGGAATGTGGCTGATTTATCCAAATCTTCTTCCTTTGAATCAAACAGAGTTACACTTCTTTCCGACTCCCTTAAAACTCTTCTTGATTCGGTAAATGGCGGACACTCTGTCCGCTTTTCCCACGAGGACAACAAGTTCTATCTTGATATTTTAAAAGGAGCAGATATGGATTTATATATTTGTGAAGACGAGGAAACTCTTGAAAGTTTTACAACGGAAAAAGACCTTTTAGACCTTTCAAATTCCTTTTCTTACCAGATGCACTTCCCTGTTATCTCTACCTGGAATGTTTACAATAATTCTCCAAGTCTCTTAAATAACCGCTCTTCAAACTTCGGAAAGTGTTATCGCGTGACAAATGCAGGTGAAGGTGTAACCCGATTCGATTATACCTGGGAGAACGGGGACTATATTTACTGCAAAAGCGAAGATGGAAAATGGCGGAAAAGCCATTCTCTTCCTGACCCGATTTATGTTTATGTTCCCGACACCACGGTTCCCGATAAATATAAATGGTATCATATTTCATCAGGGTCTACCAAAGAGGAAGGCCTTGCCTCTCTCTCAGAGCTTATAACAAAACGGCAATTTTCCGTTTTCCCTAAGAATATCCAATTTTCAAGGGATTATTCCCTGGGGGACTTTGTTACGGTCCAATATAAATCCAATAACAAAATCAAAACTTCTCTTTGTCAGGTTGCGGACATAGTCCT
>JAFQRU010000115.1 GCA_017409915.1 Clostridia bacterium | reverse complement strand
TTTTTCCTTGTCAAATTCAGAAGTTGTTTCTTCAAGCTGAACTTTAACCTGGTTAACTCTCGCGCGGATAGCGTCAGGGTTACCTGCTCCGTCAACGATAATTGTGTTTTCCTTCTGAACCTTAACCTGTCTAGCTCGGCCGAGCTGGTCAATTGTTGTTTCTTTAAGGTCGAGGCCGATTTCTTCAGAAATAACAGTACCGCCTGTTAAGATAGCGATATCTTCAAGCATTGCCTTTCTTCTGTCGCCAAAGCCCGGAGCCTTAACCCCGATACAGGTAAATGTTCCGCGGAGCTTATTTACGATAAGAGTTGAAAGAGCTTCGCCTTCAATGTCTTCTGCAATAATGATAAGCTTTTTGCCTGCCTGAACGATTTGTTCGAGAAGAGGAAGAATTTCCTGAATGTTTGAAATCTTCTTATCTGTGATTAAAATGAGAGCGTCGTCAATAACGGCTTCCATTTTGTCTGTGTCTGTAATCATATATGGAGTGATGTATCCACGGTCAAACTGCATACCTTCAACAACTTCGGAGTATGTTTCAGCAGTTTTGGATTCTTCAACAGTGATAACGCCGTCGCTTGAAACCTTATCCATTGCATCAGCAATAAGATTTCCAACAAACTCGTCAGCAGAGGAAACAGATGCGACTCTTGCGATGTCTTCTTTTCCGTTTACCTGCTTGCTGTTTTTAACGATTTCGGTAACAGCAGCATCAACAGCCGCTGCAATACCCTTTCTGAGAATCATTGGGTTAGCGCCTGCTGTAACATTCTTCAAGCCTTCGCGAACAAGGGCCTGAGCAAGGAGTGTAGCAGTTGTTGTTCCGTCACCTGCAACATCGTTTGTCTTTGTTGCAACTTCACGAACAAGCTGAGCACCCATATTTTCAAAAGCGTCTTCAAGCTCGATTTCCTTTGCAATTGTAACACCGTCGTTTGTGATAAGAGGTGCACCGTATTTTTTATCAAGAACTACATTTCTGCCCTTTGGGCCAAGTGTAACCTTAACTGTGTTAGCGAGAGTGTCAACGCCTTTTTGAAGAGCGTGTCTTGCTTCTTCGCCAAATAAAATCTGTTTTGCCATAATAAAAACCTCCTAATTAACCTTCGATTTTTGCAAGGATGTCGCTCTGACGAAGAATGGTATATTCAATTCCGTCAAGCTTAACTTCTGTACCTGCATACTTGCTCATCAAAACTCTGTCCCCAATGGCGAGTTCCATCTTGACTTCTTTTCCGTCAACAACTCCCCCTGGGCCAACAGCAACAACTTCAGCAATTTGTGGCTTTTCCTTAGCGGCACCTGCTAAAATAATACCGCTTTTTGTTGTTTCTTCGGCTTCCACCATTTTGATAACAACTCTGTCAGCAAGTGGCTTAATATTCATTTATAAAACCTCCTTAAAAAGATATTATTAACATCGTTTTAGCACTCTAAGACTTAGAGTGCTAATGTATATATTACAATAATTATAGGGTAAAACTCAACTGTGATTACAGCTAATTATAGTAAGTTATGGAAGAATATATTCCAAATTCTTCCGTTTTCTTTAAAATTCATAGTAAACTGCATACGGCAGAGGAAGAAATTCCCTCTTTTCTGCCCTCAAAACCAAGCTTTTCCGTGGTTGTCGCCTTAACGCAGACAGCATCAAGAGGAAGAGCTAAATCCTGACTTATATTTTCTCTCATTTTTTCAATGAATGGAGCAAGCTTTGGCGATTGGGCAACTATGGTTGAATCGATATTTATAATTTTATAGCCTTTCTCTTTTAAAAGGGAAGCTACTTTCCGAAGAAGGATACGGCTGTCAATATCTTTAAATGAATTGTCTGTGTCGGGGAAATGCTTTCCAATATCCCCAAGGGCCGCCGCCCCTAAAAGAGCATCCATAATGGCGTGAATTAGAACATCGGCATCAGAGTGGCCGTCAAGCCCTTTTTCGTAAGGGATGTTAACTCCCCCTAAAATAAGCGCCCTGTTTTCTACAAGGCGATGAACATCATATCCGAAACCGACCCGCATTTCTCTTGCCCCTTTCATAATGCTCTCTGCTTTTATAATATCTTCGGGAGTTGTTATTTTGATATTGTTATAATCCCCGAAAATATAGTGAACACCTATTCCAAGCCTCTCAACCAAAGAGCTGTCATCTGTTCCCGTAAAGCCGTCTTTCTGAGCCTTTTCATAAGCCTCTTTCAAAAGGGAAAGAGGAAAAATCTGTGGGGTCTGGATAAGGCGAAGAGTGTCTCTTTCGGGAGTTCCCGTAATAATGTCATTTTCATTAACGGTCTTAACCGTGTCGGAAAGAGGAATCCCCAAAACTGCACTACCCTTTTCTTTTGCAAAGGTAACCGCCTCGTCAATCTTTTCGGGAGAGATGAGCGGTCTTGCCCCGTCGTGAACTGCAACGAGAGAAGCTCCCTCGGCACGAAGAAGTCCGTTATAAACGGATTCTTGACGAGTGTTCCCACCCTTTACGATGTGGCGGACTTTGTTGAATTTATATTCATCTATGATGTTTTGGACATCAGGAATAAGGCTTTCTTTTGTAACAATAATAACATTGTCAACTAAGGAAGCCGCCTCAAATGCCTTAATGGTGTGAGCTAAAACAGGCATACCTAAAAGCCTTAGGAATTGTTTATTCCCAAGGCTTTTCATTCTTAAACTGTCTCCTGCCGCAACGATAACGGCTGTGCATCCTGATTTGTCCATAAATCCATCCTTAATCCTTATTGGGTTCATTCCCCATAGGCCTTTAAATACCGAGCAGTGATTCAATCTCCTCACAGCTCATATTTTTCGCAGCTTCAAGCTCTGAAATGAAAACGCTTTTGGCGTTGCTCAGGATCTTTCGCTCTGCATTGGAAAGAGATTTTTTCTTGTCCCTTAAAAGGAGAGTTTTAGCAACATAAGCAACCTCTTTGATTGTGCCGGATTTTAGTTTATCCATATTGTCACGATATCTCTGATTCCAGCTCACATTGTCTTCATCCTCTAAGTCCTTGAAAAAACTGATTGCCTCGTTTGCTTCGTCAGCAGAAACAATATTTCGGATACCCGTAACTTCAAGATTATCAACAGGGAGAAGAACCTTAATATTTTTCCTTGAAATCTGGACAGCGAAATATTTGCGCATTTCACCCAAGATTTCCTTTTCCTCAATGCCGACAATAACACCTGCCCCATGCATAGGATACATAACATTGTCTCCTATTTTAAACAAATGTATCAACTCCTTCCAGTTTACCGTCCAAGTTTTTTGTCATAAAGAAGTATTTACATTTATATAACCGCCCGATAAAGCTCGTGGGTCGTTATGATAAAATGTGAAATAAAATTTCCTATATATATTATACCACAATTCTATGTAATTTCAAACATTTTTCCAATATTTTTTCATTTTTTGTAAGATTTTACAAAAATTTATTGATTGCGTCTTTGATATGTTTAACAGGGATAACTTCAATATTTTCGAACTTTCGAAGCTTCTTTGAATTGATATAAGGGATAAGACAGGTGGTAAATCCCATTTTCTCCGCCTCTTGTATCCGTCCCTCCAAGAAGCTGACGCTTCGAGTTTCTCCGGTTAAGCCAACCTCACCAATAGCAACAATTCCCTTGTCAAGACTGCGATTTCGAAAGCTTGATGCAAGAGCAAGAACAATTCCAAGGTCTGTCGCTGTCTCTGAAATTTTAAAACCGCCTACTATATTAACATATGCGTCATATGAATTTATGTGCAACCCTGATTGTTTTTCCATAACCGCAAGAAGCATTAAAACGCGGTTTAAATCAGGACCCTGAGTCATTCTTCGGGGGTTACCGAAAGAGGTAGGAGAAATAAGGGCCTGAATTTCTGCGAGAACAGGGCGAGTTCCCTCCATGCTGCAACAAATACAAGAGCCGATAGAGTCCTCTGGTCGGCCCGATAAAAGAGCTTCGGATGGATTTGCCACCTGAGAAAGACCGCCGGCTTCCATTTCGAAAACACCGATTTCGTTTGTAGAGCCGAATCGGTTTTTAACGGCACGAAGAATTCGGTATGATTGCTGGTTGTCCCCTTCGAAATAAAGAACAGTATCAACCATATGCTCTAAAATTTTCGGCCCTGCGATGGCACCGTCCTTTGTAACATGGCCAACTAAGAAAACGGTTATATTATTATCTTTTGCAATTCGCATAAAAGAGGAGGTAACATCCTTTATTTGGGAAACATTTCCCGGCGATGAGCCAATTTCAGGATTTAACATTGTCTGAACAGAGTCGACAATAATAATATCAGGGTTTTCCTCTGCGATTGCGTTTTTTATGTAGTTCATATTTGTTTCAGAATATACTTTAAGGTTGTCAGTTGTAATGCCGAGTCGTTCGCCTCTGAGCTTAATCTGATTAGGAGACTCCTCTCCTGAAACATAGAGGATTTTTGAAGTTTGCCCCAGAAATTCGCAAATCTGAAGAAGAAGGGTAGACTTTCCTATTCCCGGGTCGCCGCCAACTAAAACAAAAGAACCCTTAACAAGTCCGCCGCCCAACACTCTGTCAAGCTCGCTCATTCCCGTCCCTTGACGAACCTCGGCGGAGGAATCTATCTCCGCAATTTTTTTCGGGGAAGACGGGGGAGAAAAAGAAGCTACAGGGGAGGAAGATGGAAGAATAATTTCCTCTTCCATAGTGTTCCAGCTTCCGCACATTGTGCATTTTCCCATCCATTTTGGGGACTGGTTTCCACATTCGCTGCAAATAAAAACACTTTTTTGTTTCATTTAAAACGCTCCTAAATACTGATATAACAATATTTTAATATAAGTTGCGAAATTTGTCTATAAAAAAATAAAAAAATTTTTGAAAAAAGCCTTGCAATTTTAAAAAGGATGTGTTATAATACGATTGCACAGTATTGAGATAGGTTTTTTGTTTTAGGAATTTATCGACTTATAGTTACATATTGTGCGAGTTAGTTATTAAGTATGTTATGTTGTGATTTTCACAATTTGTGATTTTGAGGAAGGTGAAATTGAAATGAAGAAGGGTTACGAAACACCCGTAATTGAAAAGATTTCCCTTGAATCCGAAGAGGTTGTTTGTGCAACTGATTTCTATACTCTTTTTGGAATTTCAAGTGGAGGTAAGAACGGCCTTAACACTAAACAACAGGTGTTTGACTGGGGCAACTAATAGTAACCGATGATAAAAAAGAAAAGCTTTGGCCGGGAACGGCGCAAGGCTTTTTGTTGTGTTATAAATCGTTTATGGAGTTAACGAAGGCTTGCATTTCCTTTTCTGAGGTAATCTGTTCAGATGTATAAAGAATCTTCTCCTGAATATTTTTGGGTAGGCGCAGATATTTATCCATAGCCTCGCTGTTTTCGATAAGAACCTTCCCGAATGTAATTGGAGCATTAGTGTTTTTCAAACAAATCATCCTTTCATAACCGATGGGGTAAATCCCATCGGTTTATTTATTTCCTGAGTAAGAAAAATTATTCAAAAAGATTGAAAAAGGGAAATAAAAATGTTATAATTAATATAAGTAGATTTTAGAGATAAAACACTTACAACAAAGGGGAAAGTTTATGAAAAAAGAATCAGTTTTTCAAGTGATAAAGTTTGCGCTTTTTTCGGCGTCCGCCGGGATAATTCAGGCGGTATCTTTTGCCATATTCAATGAGGTCTTTGGCTGGATATACTGGCCGTCATATCTTACTGCCCTTGTTTTATCAATAGTCTGGAACTTTACCCTGAACAGACAATATACTTTTAAGTCTGCCGTAAATGTTCCAATTGCTATGCTCAAACTCTTTGGGTTCTATGCAGTGTTTACACCTGTTTCAACCTATCTCGGACAGCTTGCATCTGCAAGTGTTAATGAGTATATAGTCCTCGCCGTAACAATGGCATCAAATCTCATATTGGAATTCTTGTTCTGTAAATTCGTTATATACAAAAATCAGGAAAACACACTGGAAAAGAAATCCGCCTGATACGGCGGTTATATTTAAGGAGAGGGAAAATGGATTATTATGTAACACCCCTTCAAAATTTAATAGAGGAATTTGAAAAGCTTCCGGGAATTGGAAGTAAGACCGCAAGACGCCTTGCTTATCATATCGTAAATCTCCCCAAAGAGAAGACAGATAAGTTTGCAAAGGCAATAATCGAGGCAAAGTCCAAGATAAAATATTGCTCAGTTTGTCAGAACTTTTCCGAGGACGAGCTTTGCCCTCTTTGCCAGAGTGAGCAAAGGGACAGAAGCGTTATTTGCGTTGTTGAAAGTCCGAAAGATGTTCTTCAAATGGAGAAAACAAATGAGTTCAAAGGGCTTTACCATGTTCTTCACGGGGCAATTTCCCCAATGGAGAATATCGGCCCTGATGATATAAAAATAAAAGAGCTTATGGGCAGAATTGCAACCGGCGAGGTTAAGGAAATAATTATGGCCACAAACCCTAACTTAGAGGGGGAAACAACCGCTATGTATATTTCCAAACTTGCCAAACCCTTTGGGGTTAAGGTAACAAGAATTGCCCACGGAATTCCCGTTGGCGGCGAACTTGAATTTGCCGACGAGGTTACGCTTTCAAAAGCCCTCCAATGGCGTGTTGAATTATAGGGGAAATTATGCAAAAGAACGATATTGCTGAAATCATAATAAATGGAATGACAGATGACGGAAGCGGTGTAGGACGATATGAAAACCTTGCCGTTTTTGTTCCTTATGCCCTCCTTAATGAAAAGGTTAGAGTGCAGATTATAAAAGTGAAAAAGAGCTATGCAATCGGTAAACTTTTAGAGGTTATAACACCCTCTGAAAAGAGAAGCAAATCCGACTGCGAATATTTTTATCAGTGCGGTGGCTGCGCCTATCGCAATGCCGACTATGAGGAAGAACTTTCTTATAAATGGGCGGATGTCAGGGACTGTATTGAGAGAATCGGGAAAATAGAAGCAGACATTCTCCCCGTTTTAGGAGGAGAGCGGTGCCACTATCGAAATAAGGCACAGTTCCCCGTAGGGGTAAGCGGTGCAGGTCTTTATGCCCGCCATAGCCATAGAATTATTGATACACAAAATTGCATAATCCAAAATGAAGACTCCGTTAAAATTCTCCGCGCAGTTAAAGAGTTTATGCAGGAAGAAAAGGTGGAGGGCTATAACGAGGAAACCCATAGTGGCTATATAAGAAATGTATATACAAGGTCAGGTGGCGGAAAAACTCTTGTTTGCATAGTAACTCTGACTGAGGATATTCCAAAGAAAGAAAAGCTTATTGAGAAAATTAAAAATACGGGCGTTCCTCTCTGGGGAATTGTCCAGAATATAAACTCCAAAAGGACTAATGTAGTTTTGGGAGGCCAGCTTAAAACCCTCTATGGTCAGGACTTTATGTATGATAGTATCGGGGATTTTAAGTTTAAAATTTCTCCGCTGTCTTTTTATCAGGTCAACCCGAAACAGACAAAGGTTTTATACGATACCGTTAAAAAGTTCTTAGGAGATATAAAGGATAAAACCGTGTGGGATTTATACTGCGGAATCGGAACAATCGGCCAGTACAGCGCCTCTGAGGCAAAAAACTTAGTCGGGGTTGAAATTATCCCCGAGGCAGTTGAAAACGCAAAGGAAAACGCAAAGCTTAACAAAATCAAAAACAGCAAGTATTATGTGGGAGCGGCGGAAAAACTCACGGATAAACTCATAAAAGAGGGCGGAAAACCCTATGCGGTGATTCTGGACCCCCCAAGAAAAGGCTGCGATAAGATTCTTCTTGATACGGTTGCAAAAGTAGCGCCTGAGAAAATTGTCTATGTTTCCTGCAAAGCCTCAACTTTGGCAAGAGACCTTTCTTACCTTAAAGAGAAAGGCTATGAAACTGAGGTTATCCAGCCGGTAGATATGTTCCCCGGCACTCCCCACATAGAATGCGTGGCGAGACTTTATCGAAAAGTTAATTAAGAGGTGGAAAATATGAAACTTAAAGTGAATATCAAAAAGCTTGATGAAAAGGCGACTGTTCCAACTTACGGAAGCCAATATGCCGCAGGGGCGGACCTCTATGCCTGCCTTTCGGAAAGCGTAACTATTGCGCCGGCTCAGACAGTTTTAATTCATACTGGAATTGCTGTTGAACTTCCTGAAAATACGGTTGGATTGGTTTATGCCCGAAGCGGACTTGCCAGCAAAAAGGATTTGGCGCCTGCCAATAAGGTCGGGGTTATTGACTGCGACTACCGTGGGGAGATTATGGTTGCAATCCATAACCACGGCAAGGAAGAAAGGGTTATCGAGCACGGGGAGAGAATTGCCCAGATGGTAATAACTCCTTATTTTACCGCTGAATATATCGTGGCAGATGAGCTTTCTGAAACTGTCAGAGGTCAGGGCGGATTTGGATCAACAGGGACGAAATAATATGAAAGAGAATATAATTGTAAGCGCTTGTCTTCTTGGGGAGAGTTGCCGTTATGACGGACAAAGTAAACCCTGTGAAAAGGTTATTGAACTTTCCGAAAAGTATAATCTCATTCCCGTTTGCCCTGAGGTTATGGGCGGACTTAAAACCCCAAGACACCCCTCAGAAATCATAGGGGAGAGTGTCATCGGAAAAGACGGGAGCGACAACACGAAAGAATATAAAAAGGGAGCGGAAATCGCCCTTAGTATAGCACTCCAAAATGACGCAAAGAAAGCCGTTTTGAAAGCGAAAAGTCCCTCCTGCGGAAAAGGAAGAATCTATGACGGAACCTTTTCGGGAACGCTCAAAGAAGGGGACGGCATAACCGCAAAGCTCTTTATGGAAAACGAAATAGAAGTATTAACAGAAAACGAAATATAAAAACCGACTCTAAACGAGTCGGTTTTTTGTTGGGTTAACCAGTTTATAATATCCCCAATACATAGGGGAGTTTTCTTTTTTCGCCTTAGTTAAGGCAAGGATAAACCCTCTCGGGTCGTCAATGTTAAAGTGCTTTTTTGAAAGCTCTTTTGTTATTTCTTCGGGGGTTTCAAGAAGAACAATAGAAGAAGCACTTACTTCATCAAAAGGGAAATATTGTCCGGGGCAGGCGGTAGCCTGAAAGTCGCAGTGCCTTTTAACTTGGGCATCGGGGAAAAGGCCTCTGAGATAAGAGATCAGCTCTTTTCCTGAATCAAGCTGTGCCTTGGGCATTTTCTTGTCGTAATCGTGATAATTCCCCTCAAAGCAAATGCCAACGGAAACTGCATTTTTCCCGAGAGTGTGGGCCCCTACCGTGTCAATAGGTCTTCCTCGAAAGATGCTTCCATCTTTGCGGATATAAAAATGATAACCCATTCCGCTCCACCCGTTTTTAAGGTGTCCTTGGTGAATGCTCTTTGCATCTCCTTCTCCTGCACGGTGGTGGAGGATTATATGATCTGTGGCGGTTCGTTTTTCAAGACTTCCTTTCCAGGAAAAATCATTTTCAATTATGTTCATTATTTGACGCCGCCTTTCTGCTCATCCACAGCCTTTGCGGCAATTTCGAGGCCTGTTGTCAAAAATGTCGGAACATCAACCCCAAGAGCGATTAAGTTCTCTAATATTGAGCGGATTTCGTTTATAATGAAAGTTGCAAGGGTGAACCAGCCTAAAAGTCGTGTGAAGGATAGGTCAAGGCCGATAGTGTTTCCCATATTTTCAAAAGACAAGGCGATAAAAAAGGAAAGAGAAATAACAATCCAATATCCAACCTTTTTGATAATTCCAAGGAGTCCTTTGGCAGAGCTTTCTTTTAAGGAAAGCTTTGCTTTAATGATGCCTGTTATATAATCCACAATATTTAAGATTAAAAAAGCCGCGAAGAGATACCAGAACCTTCCGAAAAGAGAAGATAAAAGGGCAACAGCCATTCCCCAGAGAGAGTTTGCTTTGCTAAGTAGTTTGTCCATAAGATGTCCTTTCTGATTTTAAAATACAGTTAAATATACGGTATATCCGTCTTCTGTACGGGTGTATAAATCCTTTGTGGAAGTCAGGATTAAATTTCCGTCAACATACGAGAGTTTTACTGCCCCTAAGGTTGGATATGAACAATATTTTTGATTGAGATAAATCCTGCTTCCTCCAAGGGGAAAGGTCATATCGAATTGCTCATCCGCAAAGTTGTAAATGCCGAAGACTCCCTTGTCTTTTGATACAATAATAGCCTTTGAATACCCCTCCCCAATGTCTAAGGTAAAAAGAGGTGTTCCTGCCGGAATGGTTTTTTGGGGTATTCCCAAAGAAGGACTGACTTCAATAATCGGTCGGGAGCCATAGTTTGCAATTTTTGAAAAGGCGAGAGGACGCTTGTCGTTTATCTGACCGTTTTCAACAGTTGCAAGAAGAACATAGTCTCTGCCGTCCTGAGGCAGTGTTTTTTCGCAGAGGGGAATATTCTGATGAATTAAATCGCTGTATATATAAACATAGTGCAGGTCTTCCCCTGTAACAGGAAGAACTTCGTCTGAAATAATAATATAGCTTCCGTCAGGCATAATAACTGTTCCGCTTCCGATTTTAACAGAAGTCCGATCCTCATCTGCCCAGGCAACCTCACAGCGTTTATCAGAAAGGGTAACGCCGCTTTCTGCAACATTTGCAAGAATTTCGTTAGGGGAAGAAGGGATAACGCCGGCTCCTGTAATTGCGGATAAAACCTCATTTATGTCAAGGTTTGAGTATGCTGTGTCGGATTTGAATTTACTGATATAAGCCATTTATT
>JAFQRU010000114.1 GCA_017409915.1 Clostridia bacterium | reverse complement strand
TGAAATCGCAGAAAAATATAAGACAGAAATAGCAACATTCTATGATTCTTATAAACAGGCAGGTCTTTACAGACAGGCAAAGCAGGTTCAGAATAATGTTGATGCAACAAACAATAAAGACCAGGATGTTTTAAAAGATTATAAGCTTGAAGACTATACAAATACATATGACGACATCGTTTTAAGCTATGTTGACAGAGCGGTTGTTGCAACCGATGCTGCTCACTCAGTTAATTATTATAATATGATAATTGACTCCTATGTTAACGATACAGTGCCCCTTGACGAAAAAGCGGCTCTCGTTACTAAAAACGAAAAGATTATGAAGGAAATTGAAGAACTTTCTGCCAAGTACAGTGCTCTTGCTAATGCAACAATAAACGAGCTTTATGCAAGCGATGTTAACACAGACCTTGAATATCTTATACTTCCTGAGGTTTCTGCCGACAAGCCGATTGCTCTTATTTGTATTTTCCTTATAATGCTTACCTTCGGCATGGCGGTTATTGCTGTTTTAGTAATTGAAATTATCAAGAAAAATGTTGATATAGATGCTATTGCCGCATCAGTTAATGAGGAGAAAGAAGAAAAGATTGTTATTGACACATCAGAAATGGATGAGCTTCATCAGCTTCTTTATCAGCAGTATTTAGATGACTTCTCAGAATTCTATCTTGTATATCAGCCGATGATTTCAGAAGATGCTGATGCTAAGGAACATAAGGAAGTCTTTATCAGATGGCAGAGCCCTGATTTCGGTATGGTTTCTCCTGCTAAAATTATCAAAGGCGTTTCTGACTTCGGAATCTTCAAACAGCTTAACGACTGGATTGTGGGTAATGTTTGCCAGTATCTGAGCGATACAAAGAAAAAGAACAAGCCGTTGCCAATTGTCCATATTAACTGTCCTTATAACGAGATAAATGACTTTGCAATAGTTGATATTATTATACATAACCTCTCTAAATATGATATTCCGGCAGAGAATATTTGTCTTGAATTGGTTGGAAAAGATATTTCAACTGCCATTGAGGATATTATGCTTCTTGAAGAAATGGGAATAAAAATTTGTATTGACAAATTTGAAAACTCACAGGAAGACCAGGAAATTTTGCAGGCGGTTAAGCCAAATTATATCAAGATGAGTCTTGATATTCTTAACTCCGATATGTATGCAACCTCTGATGATGATATTTTAGAGGCTAGTGGGAATATGATTAAGTATTTCTCGGAAGTTATAGAAAAATGTCATGCCAACGGAATAAAGGCCTGCATCTGCGGTATTGAGAAGAAAGCTCAGGACGATATTGCAAAAGAAATGAAATTTGACTATAAGCAGGGCTATTTATACGGAAAGCCTGAACGCTTATTCTAAGTTTAAATTATGAGAGGAGTGATGACGCAATGAGAATTATAAAAAGAGTATTTCTTATTTTCGCTATCTTTATTGCGTCATTGCTTCTTTTGCTGTTTATAAACGACAGAGCAAACCAAAAGGTCAGAGTGACAAGATATACATATGAGGATAAAAAAATCCCGTCTGCATTTGATGGCAGTAAGATTATGGTAATCTCTGACCTTCATAATGCTCCATTTTCTGAGCAGATTATTGCGCATATTAAAAAAGAGAAACCTGATTATGTTGTGATGACAGGGGATATGGTTCAACTCCCTGACCACGGCCTTGAAGAAACTCTGAAAATAGCAGATGCCGTAGTAGAGATGAAAATTCCCCTTTATGCAGTAAGCGGGAACCACGACAGACAATGCGGAAAATATTATGAGCTTTTAGATACGCTCTGGGCTCATGATGTTTATATGCTGGAAAATGATAGCGTCCGATTTGAGAAAAATGGCGAAAGCATTGTTCTTATGGGCATAAAAGACCCAAGACACGATATTGTCAGCACCGAAAGAGCTGATGAAATTCGTGGCACAATCAAATATGAATTGTCCCGAAGAAAGGATTATTTCACAATTCTTTTAAGTCATAGAGCAGACCTTTATCCCGAAATTAAAGATACAGGGATTGACCTGATTTTATCAGGCCATCTGCACGGCGGAATTATAAGACTGCCATTTTTAGGCGGACTTATAGGAAGAGAGCAGGCAGGAGACCTTCTCCCTGATTATGAATATGGGGTTTATAAAGAGGGCGAAAGTGCTGCTATGATAGTAAGTGGCGGATGTGATAAAAACCCGAAAAAGAGGAGGTTTTTTAACCCTCCCGAAGTTTTATTGATAACACTAAAAGGAGAATAGTTATGAATAAACTGTTTGTTGTTGTGCCGGTTTATAAAGTTGAAAAATATTTAGGCAGGTGCATAGAATCAATCCTAAGCCAGACCTATGAAAATATAGAAATTGTTTTGGTTGACGACGGCTCTCCTGATAACTGCCCGAAAATTTGCGACGACTATGCGGAGAAATATCCGAACATCAAAGTTATCCATAAGGAAAACGGAGGACTCTCTGATGCCAGAAATGCAGGGATAATGTATGTTCGGGAAGTCGCAAAAGACGAAGACTATATAACCTTTGTTGATTCAGACGACTACCTACATAGTGAATATGCCAAGAGAATGGTTTCCCTTTGCGAAGAGAATGGTTGCAATCTTTCTCAGTGCAGTTACGAAAAAGGCTCAAATGACTTTTTTGAAGAAACGGATATTAATGCGAATATTGAATGCAAGACGGCAGAAGAAGCCCTGCTTGGTTACAGAATTAAGTCGCAGGTTTGGTCAAAGGTGTTTAAGGCTAAGGTGTTTAAAGATATCCTTTTCACCGTTGGGGTAATCAACGAGGATGAGTTCACTACCTACCGTGCGGTGTATAGTGCCAAGAAGATGGTGTTTACCGACGAAAAATTATATTATTATTTTCAGCACGGCTCCGGTATAATGGCGGATGTTGCGAAAAAGCTTAAAAACAATCCTCGCAGATATGACTTTTTGAAGGCATACGAGGAGAGAATTAAGTTTTTTGAAGAAAAAAATCTTCCTTTGCAGGTTATGAAAACCAAAGAGAAAATCTGCACAGATATAATTTTAAGATATTGCGAGCAGATGTGGCTTAAAAAAGAAGACAGAGATACCGATTGCATAAACGGGACATATATGAAGTTATATAGAGATAACTTTAAAGAAATGATAAAAAGAGAAGGTATGCCGATAAAACGGAAAATGATGTTTACTGCGTTTTATGTTGCACCTTTTACGGGTGTCATAGCGGGTAAAGTTCTGGGAATGAGAAAATAGTGAGGTGAAACGGCTTGATTATAAATGCAGACGATTTTGGTTATAGCAAATCAGTGAATATGGCAATAACTGACTGCTTTAAGCAGAAGACCATTAATCGCACAACGATAATGGTTAATATGCCATGTGCCGAGGAGGCAGTGGCACTCTCGAAAGAGAATAATTTCTTTGACAGTGTTGGTCTGCATATTAATCTGACCGAGGGAAAAGCGCTGTCAAAAGAATGTGCTTCTTCCGAGTTGTGCGATGGAAGCGGCTTTTTTAAGGGGACTTTTCACATTCCATTCAAGTCAAGATTATATCTTAGCAAAAAGATCAGACACGCAATTTTCTGCGAGGTTGAAGCTCAGATAAAACGGTATCTGGAAATGGGTTTTACTCTTATGCATGCCGATTCACACAACTATACTCATGCATATTTTTCGGTTTATACCCCCGTGCGAAAACTTTTGAAAAAATACGGCTTTAAGTCTGTCAGAATAAGCCGGAATGTTGCCCCTGAAAAAATTTCTCTTCCATTTCAGATATACAAAACCTTGTTTAATGCTATAATAAAAAACCTTAAAATAAAAGGCAAAAAAATTAAAACAACTAAGTATTTTTGCTCTATTCAGGATTTCCTCTCTTCAAATGAGAAAAGCGAAATCAAAAACGATATTGAGATTATGACACATCCCGATTATATTGGCGATGTTCTGACAGATAATACTCTGCCTGAGCCACATCCCTTTGTAACAAAGGAATGGCTAAGTGACAACGGGCTCCATTTAGAGGATGTATCAGGCAAGAAGATAAAGCTTCTGGTTTGCTTTATTCATGCCCATATCGGCGGAGCAATGACCTCTTTGGTTAACTTCTTAAACGCCCTTGATACAGAAAAATATGATGTGGATGTTATGTTCTATGAAAACGAAGGAAGACACGGCATCAAGGACGAAATAAATATTTTGCCTCAGGGCAAGAGGCACAAAAAAGGCTCTGTGTCAAACATTATTAAAAAAGCAATTTCCCCTGCATATTTAATTGCAACTGTGCAGGATAAGTATTATAAAAAAATTAAAAAGAATAAAAGAAAAGCCGTGCAAATAATGTCAAAGCAAGGCTGTAAATATTCAAGACGCCTTGACAAAGAGTATGATATTGCGGTTGCTTATGAATTTAACTGGTGTATGAATTATGTCATAGACAGAGTAAAGGCGAAAAAGAAAGTAATATGGCACCATGTTGAATTTGAAAAATCGGGAATGGATTATAAGATTGACAAAAAGGCAATGGATAAAGCGGATGCTCTTGTCTTTGTCAGCGAAGACTGCAAGAAAAGCTACTGCGAGAAGCATCCCGAACATAAAGATAAGGCGCATTTTATTTCCAACTTGCTCTCATCAGAATATGTAAGAGGCAAGGGAGAGGAAGATATAAGCCTTCCTTTTGAGGAGGATGAAAACGAACTTAAATTCATAACTGTTGCCCGAATAAGCTTTGAACATAAAGGAATTGACCGTGCGGTCAGAGCCTTTGCAAGACTAAAAGAAGAAGGCCTTTTGAGGAGTGTTAAATGGCTGATTATCGGCGACGGCAGGGATATGGAAAAGCTCCGCGCAATGATAGAGGAATATTCCCTCACGGACACCATCTATCCAATAGGTGTAAGACAAAATCCTATTCCTTATCTTAAAAAAGCGGATTGCTTTTTGCTCCCGTCAAGGCACGAAGGCAAGCCTATGGTTATTACCGAAAGCTTTATAATGGGTCTTGTCCCCGTTGTTACGGAGTATACTTCTGCCCGTGAGCAGATAAAAGACGGGATTGACGGCCTTGTTTTTGACAACAACGAAGAAGCGCTCTATGAGGGACTTAAAAAAGTTGTGACAAATCCAAAAATAATAGAAGAGCTTAAAAACAATGTTATAAAAACTGATTACGGTAACGAAAAAGAAATAGCAGAATTTGATAAACTTGCAGATAAATTGATGTAAAGGAGGTGCGACGGATGAAGGCGCTGGAGATACTTGAAAACCCGCTGATTAGAAATGACAGAAAAGAAATTATT
>JAFQRU010000113.1 GCA_017409915.1 Clostridia bacterium | reverse complement strand
GCAGAGTTTTCGCCCTGAACCAAAACCGGATATATTAAAACATCTGAATAAGAAAAACGACGGGATAAAATATTTATGATATCTCTGATTGCCGCCCCGGTAGGCGCTGTTACAACACCAATTCTCTTTGGATATTTAGGGAGAGGCTTTTTCTTGGACTGGTCAAAAAGACCTTCTTCAAAAAGCCTTTGTTTAAGCTCTTCAAAGGCAATATGAAGCGAGCCAACCCCCTCTTGCTCCATTGAATTTATGTATAACTGATACTGTCCATCCCGTTCATAAACGCTGACTCTTCCACGGGCAATAACTTTCATTCCGTTTTCCGGTTTAAAGTTTATTTTAGAGCTTGCCCCACGGAACATAACCGCACGCATAACCCCAGTTTCGTCTTTTAAGGACATATACATATGCCCTGACGAATGAAGCTTGAAGTTGGAAATTTCGCCTTTAACGGTTACATCCGACATAAGCAGGTCATTGTCCAAAATCTGCTTTATATAAAGATTGACCTGGCTGACGCTCAAAATCGGTTTTTCTTCCATAGGACGCTCTCCTTTCTCAATTATCTAAAAACTTGCCAAGCAGGCAAACTCCCATCGCATTATCCGTTGAAAGCTCTGCTTGTGCAAAATAAACATCTTTCATATTTTCAAAGCCTTGTCTTAAAAACGCCGAGGAGGAAACTCCTCCGCCCATTAAAACTTTCTCAATTCCATATTTTTTCTTGATATCTTCAATAGCCTGAATTAAAGATTCCCTTATGGTTTTCATAGTAAGATAGGCAATCTTTTCTTTGCTTTCTCCGCCTTCAAAAGCTCGTCTGTATCTTGTTTCCTCTCCTGAAAAGTTTATATATCCGTCCTTAACAGAAGTTTTGACCTTTTCACTACCCTCGTATTCAAGGGCCATCGTATCAAGATATTTCCCTGAGGGAAACTCCATTCCCATAAGGACGCCTATTCTATCAATAAACTGCCCTGCCGGAAGATCTTTCGTTCCACCGACAATTTCGGTTTTGAAGCTACCTTCTTCCCATTTTGCAATGGTTATTTCTGTTGTCCCTCCTGATATATGCACCGCAATAAACGGCTCACTCAAAAGGGAATATGCTCCGCAGGAATATATTGCTGACATAAAATGCCCTTCCTGATGAGAAACAAGATTAAGTTTTGCATTGAGCACCGCCGAAACCGACTTTGCAAAGCTCTCCCCTGCCATAAAAACAGGCATATATGAGCCTTCAATATTTCTCGGTTTTGAACTTACGGAAACTACTTTCTTCTCATAAGCGGACACATCAAATTCCCTGCTCATTTCTTCAAAAAGTTTGGGAAGATTTTTAATATGCTCAAAAACGGCGTCTGACTGGCGAAGTCCGCACTCTCCCTCTTTAACTTTAAGAGGTGTCTTATAGTGCCGATGCTTGTCTCCTGCCATAACGCCCAGCGAAGTTGTATAACAACTCGTGTCAATTCCAATATACAGGGTATTCATATTTCCCCCTACAAACTGTTCTTTATCTTATCCAAAACGCCATTAACAAAATCAACGGATTCTTCGCCGTCATAGGTTTTGGCAAGGCCAACCGCTTCATTTACGGAAACCACCCTAGGGACATCAGGAAGATATAACATCTCCGTAACAGATAACCTTAAAACAGAAAGATTAACCGAGGAAAGTCTCTCAACTCCCCAGCCTTCGCTCTTTTCTGCGATAATCTTGTCAATCTGCTCAATATTTTCCGTAGCATTTAAAACGACACTGCGGATATACCCCTCCTGGTCTTTTGGGTTATATTCTTTGCAGAAATCATCCAGAATCTGACCGATTTCAGCAGGCTGAAACTTATACTGGAATAATAAAATAAATGCGTATTCTCTTGCTTTTGTTCTGTTCATACTTTTCTCCAATGATATGTACTGTAAACACAAAGACAACCCGATTGACCAATGGTCAATCAGGTTATTC
>JAFQRU010000112.1 GCA_017409915.1 Clostridia bacterium | reverse complement strand
TATATTCCTTCTGCATAGCCTTTTTGCAACAGGCAGATTTGAAAGTATAAGAGTAGGTCTTAATGTAATCGTTGACTGCGTTTTGGTTTATATTATCCTGCTTAAACTGTTAAAGGACAACAGGCTTATGCGAAAATTTATCTTCGCATTTATGCTTGGAGGTTTGTCCTCGGGTATATTCGGGTGGACGAATGATGAATTTACCAAAGACATCAACATAAGCGGTGCAGGGGCGCAAACCGTAAGCCGAAACTTCGGTGCACTGAGTGACGCCAACTTTGCAGGACTTTTTTATAGCCTTTGTATCGCTTCAACTGTAATCGTTAAGGGAATTTCCTGGTGGGTAAAAGGAATTTTCTTAGGACTTTTTGCCATAATGCTTCTCCAAACAGCATCCCTTTCGGCTCTGCTTATTTTGTTTACTCTTATGGTGCTTTATATTATCTTAAAGTTCCGCGGAAAGTCGGTGGCTATCCTTACGGCAGGGTTAATTGCAGCGATTATTGGTATAAGCATAATCCTTGCGGTGCCTCAGCTTAGAGAGATTGATGCCATTGCAGGTCTTATTATAAGAGTTAAGGAAAAACTTTCTTACATACCGAGAGGAAGATGGGACCTTCTTACAACTGACAGATGGGATATATGGCAAGAGGCTCTTGCTGCCTTTTCTCAGAAGGGCTGGTGGGGAAAACTTGTTGGCGGAAGCGTTGTAACCGTTATGGTTATAGATTACAGCGTAATGTCTATCGCTTGTCATAATTCATATCTCCAAAGCATATTGAATTTCGGCGTTATAGGAACTCTTGTAGTCTACATTCCGCTTTTTGTTATCTTCGTATACAGACTTCTAACCCACTTTTCGAAAAAGGCGGGGTATGAGGGAGAGGATATAAAAATCTTCCAGCTTATATTCTCCTTTGCGTTTATAGTCTTTGGCTTTACGGTTGACTTTTTCATAGACTGGCCGTTTATGATGCTGTATTTTATTTAAAGAGGTGCAAAAATGTTTTCTGTAATTATTCCTGTTTATAATGGGGCAAAATTCATTGACAAGGCAATAGAAAGCGTCTTTTCTCAGACCAACTCTGACTGGGAGCTTATTGTTGTTAATGATGGCTCGAAAGACGATACTATGAGTGTCCTCCAAAAATATGAGGATAACGACAAAATTCTCATCATAAATCAGGAAAACAGCGGCGTTTCAGTTGCAAGAAACACAGGCGTTGAGGCGTCAAAGGGCGAATATATTGCCTTTTTAGATGCAGACGATGTCTGGCATAATAACCACCTTGAAGTTATGGCGAAATTAATAGAAAATTACCCAACCGCAGGTCTTTACGGAACCTTTACAAGAACAGAACTTGTAAACGGCGATGTTATGGAAAAGGCAGAGTTTTTTGAGGGAAAAGAGGATACTTTATTCCTGGAAGACTTTTTTGCCGAATACCATAAAGTTAAGGGTACAAAGATGTTTACGGTTATAACAACCTGCGTTTCAAGAGAGGCGTTCGTTAAATCGGGCGGATTTCCAAAGGGTTGCAAGATAGGGGAAGACTTAGAACTTTCTTTGGTTGTTGCGGCATATTATCCTGTGGTTTTATCTTCTCAGGGGACTGCCACATATATAAAAGAAAATTCCGAGGCAACAAAAACACAGTCCTTTGACCCTGACTGGGGATTTTTTGAGAGGGTTAAGACCTTATATGCGGATGAAACAATTCCTAAGGAGAAGCGAGAAAATATAAAAAAAGTTATGGAATGGTTTTCGATGCGCCGCTGCCGTCACTATATAATTGACGGAGAGAGAAAGAAAGCTTATGAAGTTTATAAGTCTATAAATAAAAGGGAAATAAGCAAAAAAGATTTAGTAATTAACACGGTGCTTATGGTGATGCCGACAGCACTTGTGAGAAAGATATTTTATTCGAGATGGAGGGGAAAAGCATGATAATAATGCCTGAAAGATTGCAAGAACTTATGGACGAACTTAAAGATTCAAGCCCTGAAACCTATTACCACTGTAT
>JAFQRU010000111.1 GCA_017409915.1 Clostridia bacterium | reverse complement strand
GATGCCTATTTCGTCATAGTCGGGGAAGATATAACTCTGCTTCGCTTCCATTAATTCTGCGGCGTTATATACTGATTTATGGCAATTTCTTGCCATAATTATTTTGTCCCCTTTGTTTATGCTTCCGCAGATTGCAGAGAGGATTGCCCCCGTGCTTCCATTAACGCTTATGTGGGCCGTCTTTGCACCGTATACTCTTGCCCAACTCTCTTCCAGTTCTTTGAGAATTCCGCCGGGGTTTGCAAGATTATCAAAATCAGAGATTTCCGTTATGTCAAAAGCGCACAGCTTACCTTTATGGCCGGGCATATGCATAGAATAAAATCCTGATTTTCCATATTTTTTCAGTTGTTCATATAACCTTGACATAACTTCACCACCTTAAGCCGATGGGAAATGAACCCCATAAGCCTTAAACTTGTTAAATTTTTATTCTTCAAATTTGTCGTCCTCGTAAGGCGCCAGCCTGACTTCGTCCTCCGCATTCAAACTCTATAAAATTTTCCTGCGTTTAAGGTCGAAGAGTTTAAAAACAATAAATTTCGATGGAAGACAAAGAAAATTTTGCAAATAATACTGTCGTATATTTGCGGAATTTTCTGCCGTATAACGCGGAATTTATGTTTTTAAACCTTATTGGGTTCGTTTCCCATCGGCTTAATTCATTGCAAGACCAAAATATGGCTTTTTAAATTCCTCGCAATTTATATATTTTATAAGGGCAAGTGGCTTAGTCCACTCTTCCTTAAATATTTCTTTTGTTAAATTTTCGACTACTTTGCCGTTTTCAATATAAACCGCTCCGCCATTTATTTTTCTTATTTCGCCGAAGCTTAAAATATATTCTAAATCCTTTTTGCTCCATTTTACATAATCCAAATCTTTTAAAATTTCGTCGCGGATTTTGAAATATTCCTCAGGGCCGATTTGGTCGCCGTCTTCTTGGATTTTTGTTTCGGGCGGGGCAAAAACTGTCTGTTTATAACCTAACTTTTCATAGAAATCAAAGAGCGACTCTGACGCAGGGACCAAAACTGCAAAATGCTCGTCCCGTTCCTTTATGATTTTATCAATCTCGTCCATAATGGCTTTCCCATAACCCTTGCCACGATAATTTTCGTCCGTCGCAACGGCATAGACATATCTGCCTTTTTTGTCCCTTATGGTAACGGGAAGAATGGACGCCATAGCGATAACTCTGTCTTCTTCCGTAATCAAGACCATATTATTTTTACACATATTATCAAGATAGTTTTCTATCATTTCTCTGCTGTCTTTAAAAGTTTTGTTCCAGAGAGAGATTACCCCCTCTCTGTGCTTTTCCGAGAAAAACTCAAACATCTTTTCACCTACTTGCTTTCGGCAATCCATTTTTCAATAATCTCATAAGGGCGATAAGAAAGCTTGGCTTTACGAAGGCCCTCATCTCCTGCGTCGTCTTCGCGGTTTACAAAATCGAAGCCCTCGCAGTTATGGATAACAAATTCACGGTTGATAATTGGGTATGCCCCTTGAATATCTGGGAAAGCCTTTTCTATATGCACCAAAAAGGTATCGTGGCTAAGTTTATCCCCCATTGAATAGGCAACAACCTCGCCATTTGCACGGATTAACCCGCCCGAGAGCTTTAATTCTTCGAAATGGGCAAAAGCTTCCTTAACGGCACAGCTTTCGTCCTTAATCCCCTCTTCTTTTTCGCAACCTGCCATTTCGCACCATTTCTGATTCATTAAAAACACTTCGTCAATATTGCTTTCGTTTATTTCTTCGTATTCCCAGTCGGGATAAGCCTCAACAAAGCGGTTTATATGATTTCTTTTGGCAGAAAGCTTTTTACCAGAAAGGGTTGCAAGCTTTTCCTTTTCATAAACATAGTCGGAGCCGTCCCTGTTTTCCTTATAGGAAAATTTATCGGGATAAAAGCTTTCAAGAATTTCTTTATTCTTTTTGGTAAGGGAATAAAACTTCGGCTTTATATTGTTTTCTTCGCAATAGTCAAATATTTCCTCTAAGGCAGACTTAATGTCTCCCTCTCCGCAGGGGAACATAAAGCTGTTATCCTTTGTTTTGGTTGTATAAAACTTTCCGCCTTGGAGGGAGCTTATTGTTATACCAAAAATATTCCGCCATATAAAAGCCGTTGTAAAATTATTTTCAAGGCTTAACTCCGCTTGGGTTTCAAGGATTTTGTCAACCCAAGCCTTATCTTCAATTTGTATCTCTTTAAACTCTGCCATAGTTATTTTTCCTTAATTTTATCCCAAAACTTTGAGTATGTATGCCCCAATAGTTTTTGTATATTCCACGAATTTATCACATTCTATATATTCATTCGTCTGATGCGCTCCGCCCTCTTGTGAGAAGTCGCGTCCTGCCCCAAAGCCAAAGGCTTTATTGCTGCCATACTTTGAAATAACCGAAAGGTCAGAAAGACAGGAGCCGCAGACAATAGGCTCTTTGCCTGTTGCTTCTTTGGAGGAAGCAAGCACAAGCTTAACATCCTCGCTGTCCGGCTCACAGAAAACATAATGGAAAAATCTTGTATTAGGCACAAAGCCGTCCCCTATAACGCCGAGGGGCAAAAGTTTTTCTTTGAGTTCCTTATTAAGCTCGTCAAACTCCGCATAGATTTCATCCTTGTTTTTATCGGTATAGAATACAAAAAGCACTTCACCTTTGCCAAGGTCAGACCCTGCATTTCCTGCTTTTATACCCAAATACCTTAAAGATGTTTCCGGAATGATTGTTCCCTTATAAAATCTGTTATTTTCAAGTTCTTCTCTGCGGTTTTTTGCAAATTTTTCGATTACTTCCATAACAACAGGAATTGCCATAGCTGTTGTTTTTGCGCTGTCAACAGTTTCTTTTGTATGGAAGAGATATTTCATTTCTCCGCCGCCGCTTCCGCAATGCCATATCTGACCTTCCACGCCGTCCAGACTTATTATTCTGTTTGCCGGATATTTCAAAACTGACGCCAGAGCCCCATGAGAGCCGCCATATTCCTCATCCGAATAAGCAGAAAGAAGAAGATTTGCTTTCGGCTCAAAGCCCTGCTCTTTAAGAAGCTTTATGAGAAAAAGAACCGTGGCAATTGCATACTTATCATCGCAGGCTCCTCTGCCGAAAATCTTTCCGTCCTTAACCGCTCCCGAAAGAGGGTCAAGCTCCCAGTCAGAGAGGTCACCGATTTTAGTTGTGTCGGTATGCGCCATAAGCATAAGCTCGTCTGTATTCTGACTGCCTTTCCAGCGTGCCACAACATTATATCTGTTTCCGAGGTTTCTGCCTTCCATATAGTCCGGATGATTTGTAAAACCATCTAAATCAAGAGGAGAGAAAAGGTCACTCTCAAGACCTGATTCTTTGCAAATAGAATGGATATATTTTGCGCATTCCTCTTCATATCCATATTCCCCAAAGTTTTCGGAGTTTATCCTTATAAGGTCTCCCAACAATTCAAAAAGTTCTTCTTTTCGCTCGTCAATAAGTTTGCATAATTCCTGTGTTTTCATTTTTCTGCCTCCAAAATTATTTTTATACTATTCGCTCCATATGAGCTTTCCTATACTGTATTCCTCAGAGGTATACCAGCCGTCATAGATTTCTTTTCCATCGGTTGTTACGAAAAAGTCGCCTATATAGGACAAATGGTCGTTATTTACCAGCCAGGATGTTCTTATGACATAATATTCTTTCCCGTCTTTTTGGATTGTTCCAGTCGCCCCGAATGAAAACGGAAAACCTGTTTCCTCATCCTTTTCTCCCAAAACAGAGGCACATAGTTTTTCCGCTTCTTCCTGTGTTATCCTCTCATTCTCCACGGGAGCATTTACAAAGAAAGTATGATATAAAACCCCGCCAAGTGCCAAAACCAGCACCACGGCAATAAATATGTATAATATTTTTTTCATTTAGACCACCTCGATTAATCTAGTTCGTGTCAAGACTGGGTTAAAAATTATTACGAGATTATTATAACATATTTTTTGGGTAAAGTCATCAGTTTTTGCAATTTTTTCAGCTTTTTCTTGAAAATTCTCCCTTTATATGTTAGAATGTTTCTCGGAGTTGATTTATATGGCAAAATTAAACATAAAAAACAGTTTGCTCCTGATTCTTGCGGCTCTTATATGGGGAGTTGCTTTTGTGGCTCAAAAAGACGGGGCACAGCTTGGGAGCTTTACATTTAACGGGGTTCGCTCTTTCCTAGGGGGCTTTGTTTTAATCCCTGTTATTCTTCTTTTGGGTAAGAAAAAACCTGTCGAAAAGAAAAGCGACGACAAGAAAGGTCTTTTAATCGGGGGGATTTGTTGCGGGATTATGCTTTTTATTGCAAGCTCTCTTCAACAAATCGGTTTAAGCTTTTCTGATACTGATGCGGGAAAGGCAGGATTTATAACTGCTCTTTATATGGTTTTCGTTCCCATTTTCAGTATTTTTCTTGGAAAAAAGCTTAATCTTCGTATTGTTATAAGCGTTGTTGTTGCGGTTTTGGGGATGTATTTCCTTTGTATAAACGACAGTTTTTCAATAAGCAAAGGAGATATTCTCATTCTTCTGTGTGCTATCTTTTTCACAGGGCACATTTTAGTTATTGACCATTTTGTTGCAAAGCACGACGGGGTTAAGCTCTCCTGTATTCAGTTTTTCACCTGCGGAGTTTTATCCCTTATTCCTATGTTCGTTTTTGAAGACCCGAATTTTTCAAATATCCTTTCGGCATGGCTACCGCTTTGTTATACGGGGATAATGTCATCGGGGGTTGCATACACTCTTCAAATCGTTGGACAAAAGGATATGAACCCCACAGTTGCATCAATTCTTTTAAGCTTAGAATCGGTTTTTGCCGTTCTTGCGGGGATGATTCTTCTGGGCGAGACAATGCTCCCACGAGAGATTTTTGGGTGTATCTTAATGTTTATCGCAATAATCTTAACTCAGCTTCCATCAAAAAAGGAGGCAGGTTTAAATGGATAGTCTTTGCGAAAACTGCATCAACTTTGAATATGACGAGGAGTTTGAATGTTACTCCTGCATTATTGATATGGACGAGGACGAAATCGCGAGATTTTCATATTCACCTAAAAAGGTCTGCCCGTATTTCAGGCCGGGAGATGAATATACGATAGTGAGAAAACAAAATTAAAAGAGTGGCTTTGCCACTCTTTTTTTAATCTTCATTTATTCCTTCTTCGAGTTTTTTGAACACGAAAAAACCAAATCCATAGTTAATTATTATAATAATCGCAGTTGAAACAAGCTTCATAATGAAAGAGTTCCAAGACATAATGTCAACGCCGAATACCATCATAGCTGTTCCCACAATAAGAGAAATTCCTCGGCCCGTAAAATACGCCATTCCTTCTTTTAAGAGGGTTTTAGCTTCCATACTTTTGCTTCCGTAAACCCAGATTTTATTGGTTATAAAAGAAAAGGCAACGGATAGACCCCAAGAAATAAGATTACTCAAAACATTAGGGACATAAAGAGTTGAAAAACACAGCTGGTAAACACCAACATCTATTACCATTGTGAAAAATCCGAAAAACATATATAAAAGCTGAGGCTTATACTTAATCAATAGCTTTTTCATTGGTTTCACCTGCCCTGCTTAAATGTTTTTAAGCTTTGTTATTTCTATTTGTTCCTTGTCATAGCTTTCTATGTAGTCAAGAGCCTCTTTTGCCGTATCAACAAACTCATAAAGAAGCTTTGCCTTTTCGTTTAGAAATTCGCCTTTTATAGCGTTTTCCATAAACTCTGCCATTTTATCATAATACCCGTTGGTATTGAGTATTGCAATCGGTTTATTATGTCTGCCCAGCTGTTTTAAGGTGAGTATTTCAAAGAATTCTTCAAAAGTGCCTATGCCACCGGGAGTTATTATAAAGCCGTCGGCGTTGTCTTCCATAAGCTGTTTTCTTTCTCTCATAGTGTCGGGCCTTAAAAGCTGATCACAATGCTCAAACAGAATTCCGTCAACATTGAAAAACTTAGGGGCAACTCCGATTATTTTCCCGCCTTCTTTATAGACGCCTCTTGCAACGGCGCCCATAAGGCCGTTTGTTCCGCCACCGAAAACGAGGCCATGGCCTCTTTTACCCATTTCCTCGCCAAGTCTTTCGCCGTCTTCTATATAACTTTTATCAATTGTTTTACTTGATGCGCCATACACACAAATATTCATAATTCACCTCTTAATTAAATGACCGTCTTTTCTATAAATATTTCTGTCATAATGCAATTATACCACAGTCAAAATCAGAAAGCAACTATTTAAGCATTGCCAAAAATTCTTCTTCGGTAATTACCTTTATTCCGAGGTCGTTGGCTTTTTTGAGTTTGCTTCCTGCTTCTTCCCCTGCAACAACAAAGTCGGTTTTGGCAGATACGCTTCCTGAGGCTTTTCCGCCGTTTTCTTCAATAATTTTCTGGGCTTCGCTTCTTTTTAAGGTTGGAAGAGTTCCCGTCAAAACAAAGGTTTTCCCTTTAAAAATTTCGGAAACCGCATCGCTTTCATACTCGGTGTTAACGCCTAAGGCTTTGAGTCTCTCTATGATTTCAAGATTAGTTTCTTTTTCAAAATACGCCTTGACACTTTTCGCCATAATCTCGCCAAAATCTTCAATTTCCGCGATTTCTTCTGCTTTTGCGCCGATTATTCCGTCAATATTTTTAAAGTTTTTAGCAAGGCTTTTTGCGGCTTTGACGCCTATATGACGGATGCCTAGGCCGAAAAGAAGTTTGTCAAGGTTATTACCTTTGACCTTTTCGATTGCATCAATGAGGTTTTGGGCAGATTTAGCCGCAAATCTTTCAAGCTCTACCACCTGCTCAAATTTAAGTTCAAATAAATCCGCAATATCTATTATAAGTTTTTCATCTATTAGCTGTTCAACGATTTCGCTGCCGAGGCCCTCAATGTCCATAGCGTCACGGGATGCGAAATGTATAATTTGTCTTACTGTCTGGGCAGGGCATTCCTGGCT
>JAFQRU010000110.1 GCA_017409915.1 Clostridia bacterium | reverse complement strand
TCCTAATTTTTTATTTGCTTTTTCCATAATTTTCTCCTTAATGTATAGTCCCGCTGACTCTTAATCAGCCATACTATTAAATTATACATACTCTATTTTTATAAGTCAAACTAAAAAGAAATAGCCTTAAGGCTATTTCCTACGCAATTTCTCGTCTTAAATTTTTTATTTTTCTTTCATTTTCTTCAATAATTTCATCATACATATTATCTAATTCTTTTAGCCTTTCTAAAGGTAAAGTATCAATTAAATCTGGTTTTTTCTCTATTAAAGATAAAATATCCTCTTTTATTTCTACTTTATTGCTAGATTTTTTCATCTTCTCAAATTCGTTTTCTTTAGATTTTAATTCTACGTTTTCTTTTTTAGAGTCCACCTTTTTTTCTATAATAGCATTATTCTTTTTAAATATATTTGCAAAAAATCTTTTTATTTTGCTAAAAAAACTATTTCCGTACTTTTCCGGCAATTTGTTTTGCATATATTTTACCTCCTAAAGCACCTGTTGGTGTAGCCTTAGATGCCTGACCGCCTGTATTTGAGTAAACTTCTGTATCTACAACGAAGATGTTAATGTCTTCGCCGGATGCGATAACGTGGTCAAGACCGCCGTAACCGATATCATAAGCCCAGCCGTCGCCGCCGAATGCCCAGATAGAACGCTTAATTAAGAAGTCTGTTCTGTCTGCGATTTCGCGGATTGCTGGATTTGACATATCTTCCTTGCCGATTAAAGCAATAATGTCTTTTGCAGCAGCCTTAGAAGCTTCAGCGTTGTCCTTACCCTCGATCCAAGCCTTGAAAGCGTCAGCAAGTTCTGGAGCAACAGTGTCCATAACTGCGTTCATACGGTTTACAAGTGTCTTTCTGACTTTCTTGTTAGCAGCAACCATACCAAGACCGAATTCAGCGTTATCTTCGAAGAGTGAGTTAGCCCAAGCCGGACCCTTGCCTTCTGCGTTCTTGCAGTATGGCATTGAAGGAGCAGAGCCGCCCCAGATTGATGTACAACCTGTTGCGTTAGCAACCATCATTCTGTCACCGAAGAGCTGAGTGATAAGCTTAATATAAGGTGTTTCACCACAGCCTGCACAAGCGCCGGAGAATTCGAGCATTGGTGTTGCAAACTGAGAGTTCTTGAATGTCTTCATAATATCGAGGTCGTTCTGCTTTGTTGGGATTGTCATAGCGAAATCCCAGTTTGGAGCTTCGATATCAGCAACCTCATCGATTGGCTTCATTGTGAGAGCCTTTTCCTTAGCAGGACAAACCTGAGCACAAACGCCACAGCCGAGACAGTCAAGAGGAGAAACCTGCATTCTGTACTGCATACCTGCGATACCGTTTGCATTCTTTGTTGCAAAACTTTCTGGCTTCTTAGCAGCTTCGTCTTCTGTTAAGAGAACAGGACGGATAGCAGCGTGAGGACAAACGAGTGAACACTGGTTACACTGGATACACTTGTCAATATCCCAAACAGGAACATTAACTGCAACGCCTCTCTTTTCGTATCTTGATGTGCCTGTTTCAAAAGTACCATCTTCCATTCCTAAGAATGTTGATACAGGAAGCTTGTTACCAGCCTGAGCATTTACAGGTTCAACAATCTTACTGATAAATTCAGGAATATCTTTCTTAGCTGCATCTGCGTCAACTGCATCTTTCCAAGCAGCCGGAACTTCAACCTTAACAAGAGCTTCGATAGCACCGTCAACTGCATCGCAGTTCATCTTAACGATTTCGTCACCCTTCTTGCCGTATGTCTTCTTGATTGCGCCCTTGATAAGTTCAACAGCTTCATCAAAAGGAATAACATTAGCGAGCTTGAAGAATGCGCTCTGTGTTACCATGTTAATTCTGTTAGGACCAAGACCAACCTTAACCGCAACATCAACAGCGTTGATTGTGTAGAAGTTAATGTCGTTTTCAGCTAAGTATCTCTTAACCTTTGCAGGGAGCTTTTCGTCAAGTTCTTCTGGGCTCCATACGCAGTTGAGTAAGAATGTACCGCCCTTTTTGAGTCCTTCAAGTACATCATACTGATGAACATAAGCAGGCTTATGACAAGCGATATAGTCAGCTTCGTCAAGAAGATAAGTTGACTTAATCGGCTTTTTACCAAATCTTAAATGAGACATTGTTACGCCGCCTGACTTCTTTGAGTCATAATCAAAGTATGCCTGAGCGTAAAGGTCTGTGTTGTCACCAATAATCTTGATTGCGTCCTTGTTAGCACCAACTGTTCCGTCAGAACCAAAGCCCCAGAACTTACAACGAGTAGCGCCTTCTGGAGCTGCATTGATTTTTTCAGGAAGTTCGAGAGAAAGATTTGTTACATCATCCACGATGCCGATTGTGAAGTTGTTCTTTGGCTTTTCAGCATCAAGATTATTGAATACAGCGAGGAGCTGTGTTGGAGTTGTATCCTTTGAACCGAGGCCGTATCTTCCGCCAACGATTAATGGAGCGTTTTCCTTACCTGTGAATAAGTTACAAACATCAAGGTAAAGTGGTTCACCAAGTGAACCTGGTTCTTTTGTTCTGTCTAAAACAGCGATTTTCTTAACTGTCTTTGGAAGAACATCGAAGAAATATTTAGCGGAGAATGGACGATAAAGGTGAACTTTAACAACACCAACTTTTCCGCCTCTTGCGTTAATATAATCAACTGTTTCTTCAAGTGCTTCACAAACGCTACCCATAGCGATAATAACTTTTTCAGCATCAGCTGCACCGTAGTAGTTAAATGGCTTGTATTCTCTGCCTGTAATCTTGGAGATTTCAACCATGTAGTCATTTACGATGTCAGGAACAGCGTCATAGAATTTGTTTGAAGCTTCTCTACCCTGGAAGTAGATATCAGAGTTCTGAGCAGTACCACGAAGAACAGGGTGTTCAGGGTTTAATGCTCTGTCTTTAAATTCCTTGAGTGCTTCTTTATCAAGAAGTCTTTCAAGGTCCGCGTATTCCATAACTTCAACCTTCTGGATTTCGTGAGAAGTTCTGAAGCCGTCAAAGAAATGAAGGAAAGGAACACGGCTCTTTATAGTTGCAAGATGAGCAAGACCGCCAAGGTCCATAACTTCCTGAACGCTTCCGGATGCTAAAAGAGCAAAACCTGTCTGACGACAAGCCATAACATCCTGGTGGTCACCGAAGATGTTAAGAGCGTGAGCAGCTAGAGCTCTTGCGCTTACATGGAAAACTGTCGGAAGGAGTTCACCTGCGATTTTATACATGTTAGGAATCATAAGGAGAAGTCCTTGTGATGCTGTAAATGTTGTTGTTAAAGCACCTGCTTGAAGTGAGCCGTGAACTGCACCAGCTGCACCAGCTTCAGACTGCATTTCTACAACATCTACTGTTTCGCCAAAAATATTCTTTTGGCCTTTCGCACTCATTTCGTCAACAACTTCAGCCATTGTTGAAGAAGGAGTGATAGGATAGATAGCAGCAACTTCTGTAAACGCATAAGATGTATATGCGGCAGCGTTGTTACCATCCATGGTCTTAAATGTTTTAGCCATTTTATTGCCTCCTTGACTATATATTTTAATAATTTTACTAAGATAATTTGTCGTGGCGTCATACGCCGTATATCATTATATCATACTTTGTTCAATATTTCAAATATTTTTTGAAAAAATTTTAACAAATTTTTGCATATTTTTCTGTTATTCTTCTATATTTCCTTATTGCTCCATAGCTTTGGCAGGATATTTGACACTTTTCCTAAAATATGTTATCTTTATAGCATCGAAAGGAATGATAATATGAAGGCAATTATAACAGGTGCTTCATCAGGTCTTGGGGCGGATATGGCAAGGGTTTTATCAAAAATGGGATATGACCTTATCATAACCGCAAGACGGGAAGACCGACTTAACGCCCTTAAAGAAGAGCTTAAAACAAATGTAACCGTTATTCCCGCAGACTTGGGAACAGAAGAGGGTTGCTACAACTTTATCAAAAAAATCGAAAACGAGGATTTTGATTTAGCAATAAACAATGCAGGTTTCGGACTTTTCGGAGAATTTTCTTCTCTTGAAACCCAAAAAGAACTTAATATGATTGACCTTAATATAAAATCAGTTCATATTCTCACAAAACATTTTGTTCGCTATTTTGAAAGCAGAGGTAAAGGCAACATTTTAAATGTCGCCTCATCGGCAGGTCTTATGCCCGGAGGACCACTCATGGCAACCTACTACGCAACAAAAGCTTATGTTGTCAGCCTCTCCCGTGGGATTTACGAGGAGCTTCGCAAAAAGAAAAGCAAGGTTAAAATCAGCGTCCTTTGCCCGGGCCCTGTTGACACGGAATTTAACTCTGTCGCAGGAGTTTCATTTTCCCTTAAAGGCCTTGGCTCCTATAAAACCGCCGAGTATGCAATAAAGAAAACCCTTTCGGGAAAGCTTATTATAATACCGGGAGTGTCGATAAAATTTGCATATATCCTAAACCGACTTGCACCAACAAAACTTGCCTTAAAAATTGCATATAAAATACAAAACAAAAAAGGAGACGCATAGCGTCTCCTTTTTTATCTTACATAGAAATATTGTTTTGCCATTTCAAGCTGGTCATCAACCTCAATCTCAGCCTCGCTTAAAATCTGCAAAAGCTCAATCTGGGTTGCAGGGTCTAAAATTCCGTTTTGAGGAAGATACCCCGATGCTTTTTGAACAAGGCTTACCGCAAGGGCCATATTCTCGTCAAAATATTCGTTTATCTCGCCCTGATAAACTCCTAAAAATGCAAGCATCTCCTTAACATTTTTAATTTCCTCAGAGCTTTGACCTACGCTGAATGTTTTTTTATAACTTGGCTCTTTAAATTGAGAAAGATCAACCTTTTTAGTTGTGTTTTCCACGAAAACATCAGGCATAAGGCCTATCCCTTCGATATTTTTGCCGCTTGGGGTAAGATAAAAAGCAGTTGTGTACTTTATAATTCCACCGTCCATAAGTCTTGACATTGTCTGGACTGTGCCTTTCCCGTAAGACCTCTCACCGATTAAAATCGCAGCCTTGTTTTCAGAAAGGGCCGCCGCAAGAACCTCCGATGCGCTTGCGGAATAATTATTCATAAGAACAACTATATTATAATCCTCACTTGGCCCTGTGGCAACATACTTAATATCGTTCTTAGTCCCTTTTCGGTCCTCAGAGGTTATAACCGCTTTCTTAGGCAGGAATAAATCCGCAACCTCAATGGCTTCGTTTAAATATCCGCCTGAATTGTTTCGAACATCAATTATAATATTCTTAACTCTTGCTCTTCTGAAATCGCCAAGAGCAGAATTAACATATTTGGCCGTATTAGTTGAGAAAGAAAAAATCTCAATATAACCAATTTTATTGTCAATAATTTCAGAATGAACAGGCTCAGACACAATGGTTTCACGAACTATATTAAAGGTAATTTCTCCCGCTCCGTCTCTTCTTACGACTACGGAAACAGTTGTCCCAGCCGGCCCTTTAATATAGCTTGTTGCTTTGTCAAGGTCCATACCTGAAAGGGCAGTTCCGTTAGCGGAAATAATTCTGTCCCCTGATTTTAACCCCGCTCTTTCAGCAGGAGTGTTTGGAAGAACCTGACTTATTATAAGGGCGTCCCCAATCTGGGTTACAGAAACGCCGATGCCTGTTATAGTGTCAGATAACGACTCCAAAAGCTTTGCTGATTCAGCAGGAGTGAAATACGCTCCGTATTTATCAACACTGCTGAGCAGTGATTTCATAATTTCTGTATAAAGCTCAGGATGAGCCTCAACTAATTTAACAAGGGTTTGAAGATAAGCATTACCATTGCTGTAATCCCCGTAAACGCCATAGGTAGTGATATTTTTCCCTACTCCTTCAATAAGCTGAGCCTCGGTAAAAAGGCTACCCGCAGGAAGTGGGTCTGCCATAACGCCCAGTGCCGAAAAGCTCAGGCAGAAAGCAAGAAGCAATGCAACTATTTTTTTCATAATTTTCACCTCAGTTTTTACATTTGCTCAGGAGCATCAATTTTGAGCATTTTAAGTATTCCGCGAAGAACAGTTCCCACGGAAGCACAAAGTTTAAGTCTTGCTCCCATAAGTTCTTCATCCTCGCACTTAACACGGCAAGCGTTATAGAAAGAATGGAAAGCTGTTGCAAGTTCGATTGAATATCTTGTTATTCTTGCAGGCTCTCTTGAAATCGCCGCAAGACGAATTTCTTCTGGAAGTTCGCAAAGTTTCTTTAATAGTTCAAGCTCACTCTCTTCCTTTAAAACTCCTGGATTGATTTTCTCAAAAGGAAGAACCGAAACACCCTCGTTTGCAAGAGCTTTTATAATACTGCAAATTCTTGCATGAGCATACTGAACATAATAAACCGGGTTTTCGCTGCTTTCCTTAACCGCCAAATCAAGATCAAAGTCAAGGTGGCTTCCTGCCATTCTCATATTAAAGAAAAATCTTGCAACATCTATTGAAACATCTTCAAGCAGGTCAGAAAGGGTTATCGCCTTACCTGTTCTTTTTGACATTCTTACGACTTCGCCGTCACGGGTTAAACGAACAAGCTGCATTAAAACAACTTCAAGGCTGTCAGGGTTTAAGCCGACTGCCGCCATTGCGCCTTTCATTCTCGCAACATGGCCGTGGTGGTCAGCGCCCCATACATCAATAGCGAGATCATATTTTCTCGTTTCAAGTTTATTAATATGATAAGCAATATCTGCTGCAAAATATGTGGGAATACCGTTTTGTCTTACTAAAACCTCGTTCTTTTCAAGGCCCATCTTCTCGCAGTTAAGCCAGATTGCGCCCTCTTCTTCATAAGTATATCCGCTGTCTGTAAGACGCTTTATAGCCTCCCCAACCGCTCCGCTTTTGTGAAGTTCGCTTTCTCTGAACCAAACATCATAGAAAATTCTGTATTTTCCAAGGTCAGTTTCAAGATATTTTATATTTTTCTCTAAGGCGTAATCAACAAGCGCCTTTTTTCTGTCCTCCGATGATGTTTCAAGATATTTATCCCCATTGAGCTTGATGAATTCTCTTGCGTGGTCGCGGATATCCTCGCCGTGGTATCCGTCTTCGGGGAACTCTATTGCATCCTCCCCTTTAAGCTCCTGAATATATCTTGCCTCTAAGGATTTTCCAAACTTTTCAATCTGGTTTCCTGCATCGTTTATATAGAATTCACGGGTAACTTCGTAGCCTGCATATTCCATAACGCTTGCCATACAGTCGCCAAGGGCACCGCCACGGGCATTTCCCATATGCATAGGGCCTGTTGGGTTTGCAGATACGAATTCAATCATAACCTTTTTGCCCTTACCCATATCAATTTTGCCGTAGTCTGTTCCCATTTTTTCGATGGCAGACAAAACGGAATAAAGATAGTTGTTGGTCAGGTAAAAATTGATAAAGCCTGCCCCAGCGATTTCAACCTTTTCAATGTCTGCATTCTTTTCAAGGCAGGAAACAATTCCCTCTGCGATTTTTCTCGGCGCCACTTTAAGAGGTTTTGCAAGCATCATAGCGATATTGCAGGCAAAGTCGCCGTGCTGTTTATCTTTTGGGATTTCAAGCTTTAAAATACTTTCAAAGTCAATCTTTTCCTCAGGAGCAGGAACTTCCCCTTTCTCGATTGAAAGGTTTAAAGCGGAGATAACCGCATCCCCTATTGACTTTTTAACATTTTCGATAATATTCATAGTTTTATCCTTTCGTTCTTACAGATATATGAAGTGTGTTTAAGGCATAGCTTTCATTGTTAAAATCAATGGTATAGGAGAGCTTAACCTTTCCCCCGTCTTCGCCCAGGTCATTTTTAAACTCCCTAAGCTCCGTTGCAACAGGAATCATTCCGTAGGGAGTGTTATAATTGCAAAGTCTTTTTCCGCCAAGGGAAAATTCCATTTTGCTTTCAACATCGCCTTTTCGGGAAAGGATTATATTGTCCTCTGCGATTTTAACAATGGTCTTCGTGTTTTTAAAGCCTGTAAGCTCTGTTTCGTCATACATTATATAAAACTTATCGTTCTTTTTGGAGAATTTCCCCAAGGTTTCAAGTTCAAACCTATCCTCCGCGCCCCCGTCAAAAGGCTGTTGAACGGTAACAATTTTTATCATTGCGTTATTTTCCATTTATTCCACTCCAAGTTCTAATGCAAGCTCAATATGACGGCTTATAATCTCCTTAACACTAACTCCGCAGTCCGCCCAAAGCTTTGGATACATACTTATCGGGGTAAATCCCGGAAGAGTGTTAATCTCGTTTAAATAAACCTTGCCGTCATCCTTTGAAACAAGAAAATCAACACGGGAGAAGCCTCTGCACTCAGCCACCTTATAGGCCTTAACGGCATACTCTTTAATTAAATCTCTTGTTTTATCGTCTATTGATGCAGGGATAATAAGCCCCGAATTTTCATCCTCATACTTTGCCTCAAAATCATAGAAATCCTTCGCAGGCTTAATCTCCCCTAAGTTCTCAGCAGCCACAGGATCATAATTTCCGCATACGCTGCACTCTACTTCCTTAGGGTTAATTGCCTTTTCTATCATAACCTTATAGTCGTGTTTAAAGGCAAGGTCGATGCCCGCTTTAAGTTCTTCCTTATTATAAGCCTTGGTAACCCCAACAGATGAGCCGGCATTTGATGGCTTGATAAAACAAGGGTAGCCGATTTTTTCTTCTATTTTCTCAAAATCAATTTCGTCCCCTGTTTTAAATTCAATCCAGGGAACAACGGGAATACCTGCGTTTCTAAACAGCACCTTTGCAACGCACTTATCCATACAAACCGAGCTTCCAATAACCCCACTGCCGATGCAAGGAATTCCAGAGAGAGCGCAAAGGCCCTGAATTGTTCCGTCTTCCCCGTTTTTACCGTGGAGAACAGGGTATACAGCGTCAATTTTGATAACCTCTGTTTTGTTTTCCTTAAATATTATAATTCCGCCGCCAACTCTGTCAGGAGAAAGGATTGCCCTTTTCGGTGCCTCCTCCTGCCAGTTTTCATAAGGAAGAGTGCCTTCAAAAAGACGCCACTCCCCTTTCTTTGTAATTCCGATTACAACAGGGTTATATTTTTCTCTATCAATATTTTCAATAACCGTCCGAACAGACATTATGGAAACATCGTGTTCAGAGGAAACTCCTCCAAATAGTATACAGATGGTTTTTTTATCCAAGTCATATCCCTCCGATACATATAAATTCAACTTTAAGTATACATCAAAACCATTCAAAAATCAAGGTATAAAGCCAACTTTTTTCGGTAATACTCAAATAAAATCATCGCTTTTATGGAGGCAAATATGAAAAATATAAACTTTTTCCGTCTGGCAATCGTAACAGCTACCCTTTATCTTTGTTTTTCTGTTATTACATACGCAAAAACCGCTCAGCAAAATATCGCCGACTCGGTTTTAAGACTGCACATCGTGGCAAACAGCAACTCAGAAAAAGACCAAAGTCTTAAACTTATTGTCAGAGACAGCATTTTAGAAAAAGCAGGGCTTCTTTTTGACTCCTCTTCCTCCCTTTCTGATTCTGAAAAAATCGCAAGGGAAAATCTTAATTACATTGAAGAAATTGCAAAAGAAACTCTTAAAAAGCAAGGCTGTTTCGCCCCCGTTCGTGCAGAAATTAAGGACGAGGCATTCCCCGTAAAATTCTATGGGGATATAATCCTCCCCTCTGGGAAGTACCGCGCCGTAAAAATCACAATCGGGGAAGGTGCGGGCGAAAACTGGTGGTGCGTTATGTATCCCCCTATGTGCAATATAGAAAATTTAACTATGGAAAGTGGAAAAGACAAACTCAAAGATGCGTTGAAAAGCGACGAATACAGAATGATTTCTTCTTCCTCTTTCCCTTGTCAGATCCGTTTTAAAATAGTTGACCTTGTGAATTCCCTTTTATAACCTAAAAGTTTTCAATTAACCCTTGACAAAAGGGGGAGGGTGTGTTATTATAATATAGCTATGAGGTTAAGACTTGCCGGAGTGGCGGAACTGGCAGACGCCCAGGACTTAAAATCCTGTGGGATTTTTTCCCGTACCGGTTCGATTCCGGTCTCCGGCACCACCTTATATGTCATAAAAGATATAAAGGTGCATATAATCTTAATAGCTTAAATATCGCAGGGTAGAGCAGTTTGGTAGCTCGTCGGGCTCATAACCCGGAGGTCGTCGGTTCAAATCCGGCCCCTGCACCCATGTCGAAGCAAAGTCCGCTTTGCTTCGTTTTTTTATGCAAAAAATCCTTCGCCCGCTCCGCTTTTCACCTTTTCCGCTCCCCGCAAAGCGGCTTTCCGAAGGAAAGATAACCCGGAGCCTCCTCCCGCGGTATAAAACGCTTTGTGTTTTTCTTTGTTCCCAAAATGCTCTCGCATTTTGCATCCCAGCACTAAAACAGTCCGCCGGACTGTTCCCTTAACACTCCGGCGTCGGTTCAAATCCGGCCCCTGTACCCAGAGCAAAGAGAACACCACTCAAAATCCCCTCGGTTACACTGTAACTGTACCTTCACAAATGGCTTAACCGTGCGGGTTTAAGCGAGGTTCAAACCTTGTTTTTACACCCTTATCTAGCGGTTTTTCTAGCCATTTCTAACATTTTTCTAACAAAAATTCACAATTTGCTCAGTTTTTTCTCCGCCAAATCGGAGTTCAAACATACACACGGACAGGTATCGAAGTGGTCATAACGGGGCTGACTCGAAATCTGTCGAAGTCCGTCGAGTTATGTAACTCGCAAGAATTTAGCGGAACATATAGGAACATAGCGGAATTTACCGCCATTTAGCAACCAACAATTTAATA